>NZ_CAWMDN010000130.1:0-50545 GCF_963866575.1 Aeromonas sp. L_1B5_3 | reverse complement strand
GTGGCAGTGACCACGGAGGAGGTGGTAGCGACAATAATGGCGGAGGCAGTGAACATGGAGGTGGTGAACACGCTGGAGGAGACCAACATGCGGGTGGAGAGCGCCATGCTGGTGGCGAGTTGCATGGCGGAGGAGACCTTCATGCCGGTGGTCGTGGCCTTGGCAACGGGCTTGATGACAACGGCGTAGACGCCGTCGATGCCAACGGCAACAAACTCAGAGGTGATGGCACGGTCGATGATAATGGCGTAGACGCCGTCGATGCCAACGGCAACAAACTCAGAGGCGATGGCACGGTCGATGATAACGGTGTGGACGCCGTTGATGCCAACGGCAACAAGCTCAGGGGCGATGGCACCGTCGATGATCGCCAGCAAGTGCTTACCGATGAGCAGGAGCGTGCGCTGCTCAACAACGGTTTTCGCCAACAGGAGCAACCATAATGCGTTATCTGCTAACACTCCTCCTGCTCGGCCTCGCAGGCTGCGCCACGGTCGACACACAGCCGCTTTACCATCAAATGGATAAGGCAGATATTCAACTGGCCAATCAGGCTCTCGCCAAGGCGCTGGAAACCCGCACCAAAGGGCAAAGCCTCACCTGGTTCAATCCGGCTAACCGTCACTCGGGTAGCGTCACCCCGCTGCGCACCTTCCGCCATACCAGCGGGGATTGGTGTCGCGACTATCGCGAGCAACTCTATATCGGCAAGGCCAGCCAGCAGTGGCAGGATACCGCCTGCCGCAATCAGCAAGGGAGCTGGCGGCCACTACGCACTTAGTACGTGACGGGATAAACGAAGGGGGTAGCAGTGCTACCCCCTTGTCATCTTGGCCGACCCGTTATCCGGGTGGTGGATACGCGGTTATACCCGACGATAAGGCAGGTAGGCCGGCTCCCACATGTGATTGAGGATATGCTGCTGCAGATCCTGGCCAATCAGCGGGTGGGACGGATCCTTGCGCACTATATCCTTGAGCACTGCGGTCGCCACATGCACCGAGATACTGCGCAGCTCGCGAATGCGCGGATAGACAGCCCCTTTCGCCAGATCGACCTCACTCACGCACTCGGCCAGCGCAAAGGCGGCGGTGGTGAAGATATCGGGTGTGATCTCGCGGATCTGGCTGACAATCGCCGCCAGCCCCACTCCGGGGAAGATAAAGACGTTGTTGCCCTGCCCGACCCGAAAATCCTGCCCGTCATAATTCACATCCTTGAACGGACTGCCGGTCGCGACGATGGCCTTGCCTTGGCTCCAGTTGTAGATATCTTCCGGCAAGGCTTCGCAGTTGGCGGTCGGGTTGGAGAGCGGGAACACCATGGGACGTTCACAGTGCTTTTGCATCAGCTGGATGTGCTCTTCCTTGAAGGCGCCACCTGAACCACTGGTTCCCAACAAAACGGTGATGGGCACATGACGCAACACATCGGTCAGACTGGCCTTGCCGGGCACTTCGGTGTCCCAGCCGGCCAGCAGCAGGCCCGGCTTGGCATAGCGACGCTTGTACTCGTCGAGCCCCTCGCGGTTGTCGCACACCAGTCCCTGGGTATCCAGGATGTAGATGCGATCCCGCGCTGCCTGCGGATCCATCCCCTCGCGGATCATCCCCGCGCAGATTTGATCCGCCACGCCGACTCCGCCGGCACCCGCGCCGTAAACCAGATAGTTCTGTTGGCCCAGCGTCTCGCCCTTGACCTTGACCGCACCAATGATACCGGCCAGCACCACGGCCCCCGTACCCTGAATATCATCGTTGAACGACGGCAGTGACTGCTGGTAGCGGGCCAGATTGTTGAAAGCGTTGGATTTGCTGAAGTCTTCCCACTGCAGCACCGCATTGGGGAAGTGACGCTTGACCCCCTGCACAAACTTGTCGATGAACTCCTCATACTCCTTGCCACGGATCCGCTTGTGCGGGCGACCGAGGTACATGGGATCATCCAGCAGTTTCTGGTTGTCGGTGCCCACATCCAGCGCAATCGGCATGCAGCAGGCCGGATGGATGCCCGCCCCCAGGGTATAGAGCGCCAGCTTGCCGATGGGAATACCCATGCCGCCAACACCCTGGTCGCCGATCCCCAGAATGCCCTGGCTGTCGGTGACGACTATGATGCGGATCGATTTGGCATCGAAGTGACGGGCCTGACTGCCCATGTCATCCACGTTGTCCGGGGTAATGTAGAGGCCGCGCGGCTTCTGGAAGCGGTGGCTGAACTCCTGACACGCCTTGCCGACGGTCGGGGTGTAAATATACGGGGTCATCTCCTCCACATGGCGAGACAACAGGGCATAGAAGAGGGTCTCGTTGCGATCCTGCAGCGCGCGCAAGTTCTGGTACTTTTCGATGTCACTGCCAGCACTCTTGAAGCCTTCATAAACCCGATCCAGCTGGGCTTCGAAGGTTTGCACCTGAGGAGGCAGCAAGCCATCGAGATCGAAATCGGCCCGCTCCTGTTCGGTAAAGGCGGTGCCCTTGTTGAGATAACGATTGTTGAGCAGATCAGTGCCTGTCAGTGCAACGGGGCGAAAATCCTGTCCCTGTGCATCTTTCCACAGCAGATATTGTCCGGTAGCCATAGTCATTCTCTTTGATTTACGTGAAGTTGCCGTTCGGCAGGAGAGCAAGAGTGATAATGAAATCAATCATATGACGTTTGGTCGTTCGGTTTTGTGAGCTTGGCCATACCCTGCGGCCAAAAAGATGTCCAAACGTGGCTCAAACACATCCATTTTCCGCACCAATGGCGACGGCATCAGACCACACTGCGGTTGATGAAGAACTATGCTGAACATCAGACCCATTGCACGGAAACACCAACCGGTATGCCAGGCACCAACACCATACACAACATTCTTGTCGTCGATGATATGGCCTCCAACCGCTATATCCTGCGCAGCCTGCTCGAAGAGGAGGGCTATCAGGTACGGGAAGCGGAAGATGGCCAGCAGGCCGTTGCTGCGGTAGCGCAAGCCACTCCCGACCTCATCCTGATGGACATCAATATGCCGGTGATGGATGGCTACGAGGCATGCCGCCGTATCAAGCAGCAGCAGGGGCACTGGGGCTTGCCCGTCATCTTCATCAGCGCCAACAGCGAGATCAGTGCCCTTGAGCAAGCCTTTCAGGCGGGCGGCTGCGACTATGTCTCCAAGCCGTTCCATCAGCTTGAGGTTCTGGCCCGGGTACAGAACCAGCTGCGCCTGCGCGAGCTTGGTCGCCAGCAGGCCAAGGTGCAGCTCTATCAGAGCTTGTTTCAGCTCACCGCCGGCATCGCCCATGAGATCAACACCCCGGTCGGAGTTGGCATCACCGCCTCCAGCCTGATTCAGGGTGCCGGCGACCTGCTGGCCAATGCGGTAAAAAACGGGGTACTGGGTCAGCGCCTGCTCAACCAGCAACTGACCGATATCAAGGAAGGCACCGAGCTGGTGGAGTCCAGCCTGCGCCGGGTCGCCCTGCTCATCACCCGCTTCAAGGAGCTGACCCGCGACCAGAATGAACAGGAGGCGCGCCCCTTCGCAGTGAAAAAGTGTGCCGAGCATATGCTGCAGGCATTCGCCGCCGAGCTGCAGATTGCCAGAGTCACCCCCCGCCTTGAGGGGAACGAAGTCACCCTGACCGCCCCCGAGACACTCTTCGTCGACCTGTTGCAGGAGCTGGTGAAAAACAGCATGGATCACGCCTTTCACGGCAACGGGGAGCACAGCTTCACCATCCACGTCGCTCAGGATGAGGAGTCGTTGCTGCTCACCTATCAGGACTCGGGCCCCGGCATGCCGCCAGAGAAACTGCCCCGCCTGTTTGAACCCTTCTTCACCACTCTGCGCGGCAACACCAGCCACTGCGGGCTCAGCGCCTGCCGCATCCACAATCTGGTAGAAAACAACTTGCACGGTTCGGTCAACGTCACCAGCCCGCCGGGCGAGGGATTGCGCTACGAAATCCACCTGCCGCTCAAGCCGGTGGCCTGAGCCGGCATTCGGAGAAAATTGAACATAAAAAGGGGCGCCTCAGCGCCCCTTCCCTTTACTCATTTTCGACCATCAGCTTGATTTGCCTGCCTTGGGCTCATCGAGGGTGTGCTTCACCTCTTCATACCAGAGGTCGTGGTGCTCCTTGGCCCAGGTCTCGTCCACCTCGCCGGTCACCATCCCCTCCAGCGCCCCTTCCAGCTGGAACAGGCCCATGTAGATATGGAAGATAAAGCCGCAGATAAGGATCAGCGCTCCGACGATATGGATGAAACTGGCCCACTCCATCTGGCGGCGCAGCTGGCCGAAGATGGGGAAATCGAGGAACAGCCCGGTCGCCACGACTATGCCGCCAAACCAGATCAGCAGCCAGAAAATCGCCTTCTCGCCACCGTTGGAGAAGCCCGCCGAGGGGTGACTCCCCTTGTGGGGCCCCAGCATGCCGCCCGCCTTCATAAACCACTGCACGTCCACCATGTTGACGATGTTGTGGCGGAACCACTTGATGAGCACTCCCATCAGGCAGAGGAAGAAGAGCGGCCCCACGTAGTTGTGGAACACCTTGGCGAACCAGATCCAGTTCTCCCACACCCCGAGGCTCACCACCGGCTTGATGAAGTGCTTGCCGTAGATGATGGCCAGCCCCGAGCCGGAGAGGGTCAGGAACATGCCCGCAGTGGTCCAGTGCAGCGCCCGATCGAGCCGGCTCCAGCGCTTGAGCTTGCGCCCGGTGCGCGGTTTGGAGAGCTTGGTCGGCCCCACCACCCAGTACATCAGGCCGCACATGGCCAAGGAGCCGAAGATGGCGATGGCGCCGAGCGGCGACACCCACTTGGTCTTCACCTCGAACCAGAGCTGGCCCGGCACCGAGATAAGTACCCCGTGTTCCGGCGAGCGGGAGGTGGTGTACCCCTCCTGCCCATCCTTCACCGCCCGCCAGTAGTCGGCGCCGGCAAAGCCGACCGCCTCTTTCTCTGCGTCGGCGAAACTTGCGGTACTCACCAGCAGCAGGGCAGCAAACAGGGCCATTAGCCAAGTTTTCATGCTGCCCCTCCCTGCTTGTTCAGCTTGCTGGCGTCGTGAAACAGCTCATCGCCATTACCCCAGGCCGCATCCTTGGCACCGCGATAGGCAACCCGCTCGCGGAAGATATCGGAGATAACCTGCGCATCCCCCGCCAGCAGCGCCTTGGTGGAGCAGAGCTCGGCACACATGGGCAGCTTGCCCTCGGCGATACGGTTGGCACCGTACTTCTGACGCTCCGCCTCGCTGTGATCCTCTTCCGGGCCACCGGCGCAGAAGGTGCACTTGTCCATCTTGCCCCGATCGCCAAAGGCGGCGGTTTTCGGGAACTGGGGGGCACCGAACGGGCAGGCAAACAGGCAGTAGCCGCAACCGATGCAGAGATCCTTGTTGTGCAGCACTATGCCGTCGTCGGTGTGATAGAAGCAGTCGGCCGGACAGACAGCCATGCAGGGGGCGTCGGTGCAGTGCATGCAGGCGACCGAGATGGAGGTCTCCCCCGGCAGGCCGTCGTTGAGGGTCACCACCCGGCGGCGCTGGATGCCCCACTCGAGGGCATCGTCGTTCTCGTTCTTGCACGCCGTCACACAGCCGTTGCACTCGATGCAGCGCTTGGTGTCACACATGAATTTCATTCTGGCCATGGGATCAGGCTCCTACTTTGCGAAAACGGCACAGGGTGACCTTGGTCTCCTGCATCTGGGTGACCGGGTCATAACCATAGGTAGTGACTATGTTGACCGACTCCCCCAGCACATAGGGGTCTGACCCTTCCGGATATTTGGCGCGCAGATCCTTGCCCTCGAAGTGGCCGCCGAAGTGGAACGGCATAAAAGCGAGCCCCGGCTTGACCCGCGGGGTCACCAGCGCCTTCACCTTGACCCTGCCCCCTTCCGGCCCCTCGACCCACACATCCTGACCGTCGCGCACGCCGACATCGTTGGCGTCCGCCGGGTTCATCTCGACGAACATCTCCTGCTGCAATTCAGCCAGCCAGGGGTTGGAGCGAGTCTCGTCGCCGCCCCCCTCGTACTCCACCAGACGGCCGGAGGTGAGGATGATCGGGAACTCCTTGCTGACATCCTTCTCCTGCACCGAGGCGTACTGGGTCGGCAGGCGCCACAGGCTCTTGGCATCGGGCCAGGTGGCGTAGTCGGCCAGCAGATCCCGGCGCGGGGTGTAGAGCGGCTCGCGGTGCTTCGGCACCTGATCCGGGAAGGTCCACACCACGCAGCGCGCCTTGGCGTTGCCGTAGGGGACGAAGCCGTGCTTGATGGCGACCCGCTGGATACCGCCGGAGAGATCGGTCTTCCAGTTCTTGCCCTCGGCCTCTTTCTTCTCGGCCTCGGTCAGCTCATCCCACCAGCCAAGCTGTTTCATCAGGTCGGCAGTGATCTCGGGATAGCCATCTTCCACTTCGCTTCCCTTTGGCCAGGAGTCTTCGGCCAGCAGCGAGACACCCTGATACTCGATGCCGAAACGGGCGCGGAAACCGCCGCCCCCTTCCGACACCGGAATACTGGTGTCGTAGAGGATGTGGCTGCCGGGGTGTTTCATCTCCGGGGTGCCCCAGCAGGGCCACGGCAGACCGTACACTTCGCCACTGACCGGGCCGCCCTCGGCCTTGAGGTTGGTCTTGTGGAAGGTGTGCCAGTTCTGCTGGTGCGCCTTGAGCCGCTCCGGGCTCTGGCCGGTGTAACCCACACTCCACATGCCGCGGTTGTATTCGCGGGTGATGTCTTCCAGCAGTGGCTGGTTGTTCTCCACCTTGATGTGCTTGAACAGCTGGTCGGCAAAGCCGAGTTTCTTGCTCAGGAGATACATGATCTCGTGATCGACCTTGGATTCGAACAGGGGTTCTATCACCTTGTCACGCCACTGCATGGAGCGGTTGGTGGCGGTGACGGAACCATAGGTCTCGAACTGGGTGGTGGCCGGCAGCAGGTAGACGCCGTCGGTACGATCGTTCATCACCGAGGCAACGGTGGGGTACGGGTCGACAATCACCATCATGTCGAGCTTTTGCATTGCCTTCTTCATCTCGGGGCCGCGAGTCTGGGAGTTGACCGCATGGCCCCAGTAGAACATGGCGCGGATGTTGGAGCCCTGCTCGATGAGATCGGCGTTCTCCAATACCCCGTCCACCCAGCGGGAGACCGGAATGCCGTTGTTGTTCATCGGCAGCTTGCCGTTGTAGGCCTTGTTGTCAAAACGGGCCTTTATCCACTGGTAATCGACATCCCACACCCGGGCCCAGTGCTTCCAGGAGCCCTCTTCCAGCCCGTAGTAGCCGGGCAAGGAGTCGGAGGTGACACCAAAGTCGGTGGCCCCCTGCACGTTGTCGTGACCACGGAAGATGTTGGTGCCCGCACCGCTCTTGCCCACGTTGCCGAGGGCCAGTTCGAGGATGCAGTAGGCACGGGTGTTGTTGTTGCCGGTGGTGTGCTGGGTTCCGCCCATGCACCAGACCACGCAGCCGGGGCGGTTGTCGGCCAGCAGCTTGGCGGCATCGTGCACTTGCTGTTCGTTGAGGCCGGTCACCCGCTCCACTTCGGCCGGGGTCCAGCGCGCCACCTCTTTTTGCACCTCGTCCATGCCATAGACGCGGGTGCGGATGAACTCCTTGTCTTCCCAGCCGTTCTTGAAGATGTGCCAGAGCATGCCCCAGATAAAGGCGACGTCGGTGCCCGGACGCAGGGAGAGGTACATGTCCGCCTTGGCGGCGGTACGGGTGCGACGCGGGTCGACCACTAGGATCTTGCAGCCGTTGCGCTCTTTCGCCAGCAGGATGTGCTGCATGGCGACCGGGTGGGCCTCCGCTGGGTTGGAGCCGATAAACATGATCGACTTGCTGTTGTGCATGTCGTTCAGGCTGTTGGTCATGGCGCCGTAGCCCCAGGTGTTGGCGACACCAGCGACCGTGGTGGAGTGGCAGATGCGCGCCTGATGATCCACGTTGTTGGTGCCCCACAGGGAGGCCATCTTGCGAAACAGGTAGGCCTGCTCGTTGGAGTGCTTGGCAGAGCCGAGCCAGTAGACGCTGTCGGGACCGGACTCCTTGCGCAGGCGCAGCACCTCGTTGCCCACCTCTTCGATGGCCTGATCCCAGCTGATGCGCTGCCACTTGCCGCCCACCAGCTTCATCGGGTACTTGAGGCGACGCTCACCGTGACCGTGCTCGCGCAGGGCCGCACCCTTGGCGCAGTGACCGCCAAGGTTGAAGGGGTGATCGAATGCCGGCTCCTGACCGGTCCAGACGCCGTTTTGCACCTCGGCATAGACGCCGCAGCCCACCGAGCAGTGGGAGCAGATGGTGCGCTTCACCTCGACCGGCACCCCGGCCGCCACGGTTTTGGCCTCGGCTCGCTGCATCATGGCTGGGGCCAGCCAACCGGCGGCCACGGCGCCACCTGCCACCAGACCCGAGTTGACCATAAAGGCGCGACGGGTCAGCCCCTGACCGCGAATGGCCTCATTGCCCTGCTCGTCCGCCTGGGGCTGCTCGGCACGTTTTGTCAGTTTCATGAATTCTCCTTCACTGAGCCGGCTCAGTCGGTGCCGCGCAGGGTGCGATAAAAGTCGTGAACGTGGGGGGTCTCCCGATAGCCCTTGTCGGGTTCGGTGTCGTGGGTCAGCACCTCCTTGCCCACGACCCGGCCGGTGGCACCGGCCAGCACGCCTATGGTGGCAACCACCCCCACCCCCTTGATCAGATTGCGGCGGGACGGGTCTTTCAGCTTTTCATCGCTCATTCTTGTGACCTCTGTTGTTGTTCTTGCCGGCGCCAGCGGGCCAGCTTCGCGTCCAATGGGATATCTCGTCTGCTCGTTTTGTTATGCACAGATGGAGGCGTTCAGCCCGTCACCACGCAGGCGCCAAACGGCAGGCGCAATTCGTTTTCCAGCTTGAAGAAATCTTCGGCAAGGGCCCCGACCGCCCGGTAGAAGCTGCCCCCTTTCGCCTGTTGTTGATCGCGGCAGCAGGCAAGTACCCAGGGGGCAAGGTGGCGATCATAGAAGCGGTTGCGATCCGGGTGCTGCTCGGCGATCAACACCGCCATCACCTCACAGAGGGCGGCGAGATGATCTTCCGGCTCGCACACTCCGCTCTGGCGCTCGAAACCGAGGGACTGCAGATCTGCGCGCAGCACCGCCAGCGGCAGCTCCATCAAAGAGCCGGTGAGATACCAAGAGGCAAACGGCACTATCTCCCCGCGCCCCAGCCCGATAAAGAGATCCTGATACTCCTCGGCAAGCTCGTTTTCGTGGTGGCTACTGGCCGCCAGCTGCACCAGCCCCAGCCCTCTGGCAAAGGGGCCCGGCATCGGCTGCAACCCTTGCAGCCAAGCGAGCTGTTCGCCACGGGGGGCGGCGCGCCAGAGGCTTGCCAGCAGGGCGTAGAGATCGGCGCTGCTCTGTTCCAGTTCGGTCATGGTCAGTTCGCCAGCCTCTTCGTTACGTTGTTCACTCATCACTGGCCCCTCACACCTTGAGCTGGGAGACGGGATCCGCCGCCAGCGCTGCAAATACATCCTTGACCCGGCACTCCTCACACATCAGCAGCCGCTGGGCGGCCTCGTTCTGGAAGTGGGAGTGACCGGCCAGTTTTTGCTGGATGCGGCGGATCATCGAGGCGGGCGCGAACGGCTTGGAGCAGCGAATGCAGCAGGCAGCCTCTTCGGCTTTCAGGCTCTGCACGGCGCGGCGCGCCTCGGGCACGGGTTGCAGACGAGGCATCAGCACTATGGCCTGCTCGGGGCACGCCTTTTCACACATGCCGCACTGGATGCAATCCTGCTCGATAAAGTTGAGGCCCGGCGCATGACCCACCGCATGCAGGGCACGGCTCGGGCAGACCGCCACGCAGCCCATGCAGAGGGTGCAGTCTGCTTCTTTGAGTTCCACGCTACCGTATGGGGCGCCGTGAGGCACCGCCAGCGGCTCGCGGCTCCCTTCGTTGGCCTGCCAGAGGGCGTCGAAGGCGGCAAACAGGTTCTCCCGTTTGTCCCCCTTCAGCGGCTTCTCCAGCAAGGCAACGGCCGGCTGGCCGGAAACAGGCTCACCAGCATCTGCGTCAAACAGAGCAATGCGATCGGCAGCAAGGCCGGCGCCCGCCAGCAGCACGGCGGCGCTCGCCAGCTCCCGCTCAACCAGCGCACGGACGCTTTCGGGGGCATCGTCACCCAGCGCAATGTGCACCGCACTGGCGCCATAGGCGAGTGCGGCGAACCAGCTCTCGATGCCTAAACTCGCGCTCTCCTCCACCCAGACCGGCAGCCAGTTGGCGGGCAGGCGGGTGAGTTCCGTTTCCACCCATTCGCGCTCGCTTTCGCCGGCGATCAGCAGTCGAGGCGCTTCGCCGCCCGCCTCCCGATAATGCTTGAGCAATCGGAACTGGTAGTCGCTGTTGGTGTTGGCATCGGGCTGGTGATAGGCAATCGCCCCGGTCGGACAGGCAGAGGCACAGCTGCCAAAGCCCTGACAGAGATGGGGATCGATCTGGATGCGACCATTGATGGGCTTGAGGGCATCGGTCGGACAGACATCGAGGCAGCGGCTGCAACCGGGCACGCCGCGGGCGGTAAAGGCGCAGGCCTCGGGGTCGAGGCGAAAATAGCGCGGCTTGTCGAAAATACCGGTCAGCGCACAGAGCTCGGCGAGTCGTTCGGCCAGCTCTTGGTCATCGGCAAGATGCAGATAGCCGACCGGCGGGCGCTCCAGCGCAAAGAGCGGGGCACGGCCCAGATCGGCCACCAGATCGAAGCGCGGTTCGCTACCAACAACCGTTTGTTGTGGAAAGCAGAGCGCAGCCAGATTAACCCGCTCACCCTGCCCATTGAGGCCAATGAGCTGAAACTGGCCGAGATACCCTGTCAGGCTCGGCTCGCGCAGGGTCAGGGCCGCGAGGGATGCGGTGGCATCGAAAATGGTTTCGAGATCTGCTGCCTCGGCATCGTGGACCGCTTCGGTCACCAGCAGGGTGGGCTTCACCCCGGCGGGCAGCAGGCTGGCAGCGCGGCGAATGCGATCTTCCGGGCCGACCAGCAGCAGGCGCCCCTGACTCTGGTAAGAGACAGTGGCCGGGATCAGGTTGTCGATCTTGACCGTATGCTGCAGGGCATAGGCGCGAGCGCGCGCGTTATGCTCGGCCGCCCCCGCCCCATGGGCAAGATTGGAGGTTAGATTTGGGGCCAGATTTGGCAATGTTTGTTCAGTGCTCACATACACTCCTGTGCGCGCCACCTCATGGGATGGGCGCTTGTTGGTAAGCCGAGAGAGCAAGAGGCGAGCCAACTCCCCCGGAAAAAAAGTGACTGACAGGGAGTCAGGATCCTGAGGGTTCCATTCCCCCACCTTTGGTTGGGACATTTTGTCCACCAGAGGAAACCAAAATGTCCCGATCGTTGGTGTGGGTTTGAGAATGGTTATCAGCCAGCTCGTCGGCGGCAGGCTCGCTGGCAAGCGCCACCGGTTCAGCGGATCCGCTGGCCGAATTGGCCGATTCGCTCTCCGGGGCGGTTACCTGATCTACCAGCCAGTTGCGCAGCCCGGCGGTCAGGGCTGCGGGCAGCAATTCGGGCTGGCTGAAATCCTGGGTGTAGTCGTCGAGCCCATCCGGCTTATGGCTGCGAAACATGGCCCGCAGTGCCTCCTTGTCGGGGAGTTTTGGCTTGTCCTGCTGGGCCGTTTTCAGCGGCGGTTCGCCACTCTCGGCCCCCTCAATGGCAAGGGGTTCACTGCTCCCCTTGTCAGTGCTGACTACGGGGTTATCCAGCGCGGTATCTGGGTTTCCAGCTTCGCCACTGCCTTCGACTGGGGCGGCAACTGCCTCGGGGATAACCTCTTCCCTCGGCTGCAATGCCTGATGCTTGCGCGCCTCACTCTTGCGAGACGACCAGCGCTTGAGGAACTCACTCATGGGCGCGATTTCCGCTGTCACTGCCACGCTCAAGGCCATCGGGGCCGGTGGCCTTGACGGCGCCGCAGCTGGCTTGATCTACCGTATCGACACCGAGCTGATCCTGCGCCCGCCCCTTGCCCTTCTTGCCCTTGCGACGGGCCTCCAGCAGCTCGCCGTGACGACCGATAAAGGCCTCCACCCAGGCTTGCAGCGCCTCGGGCAGCGGGCAGGAGAGCACCTGCCGCTCGCCATCCATATAGGCGGCGGCCACGGTCTGGCTCAGGGTCAGGCCATCGGCCACAAAGCCATTGTCCACGCGGCTTCCGGTGACAAACAGGCGGGGCGAGCCGGAGCTCAAATTGAAGCGATAATCCCCCCGCTCATCGCGAAACAGGGTAAGGGGCAAGGCACCGGCAGCCTCAGGTTCGGCGGGATGGAGCGCCGCAATCTCGAAACGGCGGCTCTGCCAGCGGCCAACCTGGCTGTCGATGGCCTTTAACTCCAGTTGCAGCCAGCGCTGCGGGGGCAAGGTATTGGTTATCTCTTGCACTGTCACGGCTCCCATCAGAAGGTCTCTGCCGGGCCACCCTCCCCCTTGAACCACCCCGTTCGGGGCGGATCACGGCAGGTGATTTATGGCGGCCACGGCCATCAATGGGATAAGACATAGCAAGAGTGGGGCCAAGGCGGGATGTGGCTTTCCTTCAAGGCGGACAGGGGACGTAGCAATTCCAATACGCAACCGTTCAAATAAGATCCATTATTCGGTTCTACGACCATTTTTGATCATATATAGAGTGTAGGGTGTACCCATTTACCACTGATAGATGATATTCTTTCTTCCTAAAAATAGTTAGGCAACAGTTCTAGGAGCATGAATCCAATGAATTTCATAAGTACTTATGGTAAAGAAATAGTTTCTATTTTGGTGCCTTTTATTACCTGGTTTCTTAATGTTGGAATGAAATCAAAAGCAAAGTTAATTTGGACTAGCCCGCATGCATTCACATTTATTCTGCAGGAACCTATTAAAAATGGTGATGGAGAAGTTATCAGTCCAAACCAAAAGGTTGTCACGGCGTCGTTTAAAGTTATAAATATGGGTAGGGAAACAGCCAATAAAATAGAGCTGATTTTTAATTGGGTTCCACAATATATTAACCTTTGGCCTGTCCGCCACTACGAGCAAAAAACAGATCCTGATGGACGTCACATTTTGATTTTTGATAATCTTTCTCCAAAGGAAGAGATTGGGATAGAAATAATGAGTGTCAACACTGACCTTCCTGCATTACTTGTTGTTCGAAGTGCTGAATGCACAGCAACTAATGTTGCGGTTAGGTGGATCCAGTATGTTCCTGCATGGAAAAACAATATCGCAATCTTTCTTATGATTCTTGGGTTGAGCACATCAATTTATTGGTTGATCAACGTAATTCAATTCCTTGTCCTAAAAACACCACACTAAAATTTTTAAAATAATCGTAGGTTCGAATAGCGAAGCGTATTCGGACGTTCGCGTATTCACATGACCGAATCTTGACTATGTAGATCGCAGGCTCCTAGATTGGTTGATTCGGTCATTCTGACATTTTATAGTAAACTCGTTAGCTGGTTACTCCAATTAATGAAGTAACTGGTCAATCATGCAGCACCAATTCATCGGGTAGATACAGCTTTCTACATAATAATAAAAGATTGAATAAGATTAATTGACCATCCTCTTTTCATAGTCAAAAAACAAACATAGCTTCACAAACCGGCAATATAGATACGTATTCAAGACTACAAGACTCGCGATCGTCCGAATACGCTCCGCTATTCGAACCTACTTAACTCCACAAAAGAGAATCTCGCCCAAAGTAATCTGGAACAAAACTTGCTGTGCCCCTCCCCTTAGATCCCGGCAACCGGTCGCGAGGGGCCCATGACACCGACCTTTATCAAAAGCAATGCTGCCGCCCAGCTCACCATGGCCGTCGAGGTGATGGATGAGCAGGGCACGCTGCAAACCCGCCAAATCGCCTGTGAGCGGCCACTGACGGTCTACCTCAACTGGAAGGAGATCGTAACCCTGATGACGCTGGGGGCCCGCCCCGAGGCACTGGTACTGGGTTATCTGAAAAATCAGGGCTTTATCGAGGATATTGCGGCCATCGAGTCGGTGATCGTCGACTGGGAGAGCGAGGCCGCCGCCGTGGTGAGCAGTCAGCAGGCCGCCGATCTCGACAAGTCGCTGGAGAAGAAGACGGTCACCTCCGGCTGCGGTCAGGGCACCATGTATGGCAGCGTGATGAAGAAGCTCGAAGGGGTGGTCTTGGCGGCGCCCGAGCTTAAACAGAGCACCCTCTACGCCCTGCTCAAGGCGCTGTCGGCCCATAACGAAACCTACAAGATGGCGGGGGCAGTGCATGGCTGCGCCATCTGTCGCGGCAGCGAAATCCTCTCCTTTGTCGAGGATGTGGGACGCCACAATGCGGTGGATACCCTGGCGGGCGAGCTCTGGATGAGTGGCGAGGCTGGCCACGACAAGATCTTCTACACCACCGGGCGGCTCACCTCGGAGATGGTGATCAAGGTGGCGCAGATGGGCATTCCGGTGCTGCTGTCGCGCTCCGGCGTCACCCAGATGGGGCTGGATCTGGCCCGCCAGCTCGGCATCACCATGATTGCCCGCGCCAAGGGACGCCACTTCGAGGTCTTTAGCGGCCACGACCATATGGTGCTGGACGAGAAGCCGCCGGTGCTGACGCCCGGTTCAACCGGTCGCGGGATGCGGGATTAAGCCATGAACGAGTTTATGAACGTGAAGCAGGTGGCCGAATACCTCGATCTCAACGAGAAGAAGGTCTACCAGCTCGCCAACGAGGCGCGCATCCCCGCCACCAAGGCGACCGGCAAGTGGCTGTTTCCCCGCTCCCTGCTCGACCGCTGGCTGCTCGGCAGCTGCCACGAGGGGGTGATGAACGACCGCCTGCTGCTGGCAGGCTCCGACGACGTGCTGCTGCACTACGCCAGCAGCCGTTTGGCCCGGCAGCTCGGCACCCAGGCACTGGTGGGCTACACCCCGTGCGGCACCCGGCAGGGGCTGGCGATGCTGGCACGCGGCCATGTGGATCTGTGCGCCATCCACTGGGGGCAGGCCGAGGAGGCCCACCTGCGCCACCCGGCGCTGGTGCAGCAGTATCAGGGCCACCGGCAATGGGTGATCGTTCATGGATTTCGGCGGGTGCAGGGGCTGGTGCTGCGGCAGGGGTTGCAACCCAAAGAGGCGAAAGAGGCACTCGACTGGCGCTGGGCCATGCGTCAGGAGGGGGCTGGCAGCCAGCGCGCCCTGCAGGAGTGGCTGCAAACCCAAGGGGAGTCGCTGACCCGGCTGGAGCGCACCCTCGAGGTCAACAGCGAGCGGGAGCTGGCCGCTGCCATCAGCCGCGGCGATGCGGACGTGGGGCCCGGCGCCCAGAGCACCGCCACCGAGTTTGGCCTCGGCTTTATGCCCTTGTCGCAGGAGTGCTTCGATCTGGTGATGCCGCAGGGGGTGTTCTTTCGCACCCTGCTGCAACAGCTGATCGGCTGGCTGCAATCCCCCGAGGGGCGCGAGCTGGCGGCCCGCCTCGGCGGCTATGACCTGAGCCAAAGCGGCAAGCTGGTGTGGAGCCCGCAGTAAGCGGCCCGGCACGACCTAACAATTCCCCCCTCCCGAAATTCCCGTCTCGCTGGCAGCCTGGCCTGCGAGACGGTTTGCCTGACGTTCTTGCCACTACGCCTCTTCATCACCTTCCCCCCAAATCGGAGGGAGTGCACTGACGACCTCCATCCACCTGTAACAGGCGCTCAGAACGGGTTAGCCCTCGGCATAAGTTAAAATCGGGTCATTTTGGCAAAACCCATAAATTTAATTTATACCGACTGTTTTGCCCCGGAGAGGCCATCAAGGTCGCTCCTGACAGCCCTGCAGCAACCCCCTCCGATCCGGCAAAGCAGCCCAAGCCGCCATAAAAAAATCCCCAAGGTTTGCTTGGGGATCTTTGCCGTTGCGCGCAGGTGAAGGGTTACTGACTGCGCTCGCCGCTGGAATCAAACCCCTCGGCATTGAGGGCGATGCGCCACCCTTCGAGCTGGGCCGGTTCGCCGCCGCTTGGCAGCAGGGCGTGGCTGCGCAGCCGCACGGTAAAGCAGCTCCCCTGACCCGGGGTGGAGTCCACCAAGAGCTCGCCGCCCCAGCGGCTGATGATGCGGTGACTCAGGGCCAGCCCCAGTCCGGTGCCGGTGGCGCGGGTGGTGAAGAAGGGGTCGAAGATCTTGTCCATGATGGCCGCCTCGATGCCGCTGCCGTTGTCGATGACCCGCACCAGCGCCCCCTGCAACACACCCGCCTCATCGAACCAGTCACGGCTCTCGACCCGGATCTCCCCCTGCTCCCCCAGCGCGTGGCTGGCGTTGACCAAGAGGTTTATCAGCACCTGCAGCAGCTGCTGGCGATCCGCTTCTATGGGTTGCTGCGCCTTGAGGTCGGCCACCAGCGCCACCTGCTGCTGGCGCAGGGCGGAGCGCACCAGAGTCAGGCTCTCCTCGATAATGGGGTTGAGGTGCTGCCACACCGGCGCCGTCTCGTAGTCGCCGGGGCGGGAATATTGCAGCAGGCTGCGGGTGATGGCGCGAATGCGCTCGATCTGGGTCAGCACCAGCGCCAGCTCCTCGCTGACCGGCTCTGCCGCCTCCCCCAGCTCCAGCTTCATCAGCTCCACGTTGCCGAGGATCACCGCCAAGGGGTTATTGATCTCGTGGGCCACCCCGGCCGATAGCTCGCCAAGGGCCGCCAGCTTCTCGCTGATGAGCAGCTGCTGGCGCGCCTCGGTCAGCATCTGGATATGCTCCTCCAGCTCGGCGGTCTTCTGCTTGAGGCTTTGGGTGCGCTCGGCCACCTTCTGTTCCAACTCGTCGGCGCTGCGGGCCATCTGCAGCTGGTGCGCCTCCTGCCGGTCCAGCATGGCGTCGAACTGGCGGCCAAGCTGGGCCAGCTCGTGGTCGGGGTCGAGGGCCAGCTCGCCGATGCGGGCCGACTGCCCGGCCTGCACCTGCCGCACCACCTTGTGCATCCGCTCGATGGGGGTGAAGAGATCCCGCGCGCTGCGATAGACCAGCAGGCCCGAGATAAGCAGCAGCACCACCACGCCGGAGCCGAGCTCCACCAGATTGGTGAGGTAGGTGCGAATGATGGGCCACTCAAGGAAACCGACGTAGAGCATGCCGATCCGCTCGCCTTTGGCCCCCAAGAGCGGCTCATAGCCCGAGACATACCAGGCGTCGTGGACGAAGGCGCGGTCAATCCAGAGTTCGCCCCGCTTCAGCACCTGCTCGCGCACCGGCGGCGAGACCCGGGTGCCCACCGCCCGGCCCACCTGATGGCTGCTGCTGATCGGGACGTTGGTGCTCACCCGCAGATCGTCGAGAAACAGGGTGACGGTGCCAACGCTGCCATCCGGCAATGTGTTCTTGGCAAACACCTGCCCCTTGATCTCGTCCACCAGCCGGGTGCTGCCGTTAATCAGCTCGCCCCCCTCCAGCACCGCCCAAAGGGAGCCGTCGCGGCCCATCACCGGCGTCAGCGAGAGGCTGATCAGCCCCCGGTTCTCCACCACTTTGGTGCCATCCCGTTGCCACAGCACGGCCCGTTTGGCCAACAGCGGCGAGAGGGCGCGCATCTCCTGCTGCGACCAGACCACGAAGTGGCTGACGCTGCGTCCGGCGCGCAGGGCCGTCAGCTCCTGAGCCGTCAGGGTGTCCAGCTCGGCGCCGCGGCGCAGACGCAGAAAATCGAGGCCGTAGTTGGATGCCAGCGGCATCACCCAGTCCTGCAGCTGATCCGGCGATTCCCGCAGCCGCAGCTGGAAGGCCCAGGCATCGCGCAGGTGCTCGAGGTGCTCGCTCTGGCGAGTCTGCTGCACGATCACCGCGTGGTGGGCGCCAGCCAGATCGCTTCTGACCGTGGTGAGCAGGTTCTGCCAGCTGTAGGTGAGCGTCCAGTAGAGGGTAAGCGCCACCATGCCCGCCAGACTCAGCATGATGGGCATGGAGGTGAGCAGCAGCAGGCGCCAGCGCACCTTGGTGCGCACGCAGCGCGGCAACAGAATTCGGATACAGCGTGACAACAGGCTCTTTTTCATCGCCACTCCCTTGGCATCGGCAGACCTCATTCGATGGCCCACTCCTTGAACTTGCGATCCAGCGTCTTGCGCGCCACCCCGAGCACCCGGGAGGCGGCCGACTTGTTGCCATCGTGATTCGCCACCACCTGCAGGATGTGGGCCTTCTCCACCTCGGCCAGCGGCCACTCCAGCGGATAACCGTCGCCGCCATCGCTTTGCGGCGCAGGCTGGCTGCTCTGCCAGTAGTCGGCAGGGGGCTTGCCGAGCAGCAAACAGCGCTCGATAAGGTTGCGCAGCTCGCGCACGTTGCCGGGCCAGGGGTAAGCCTGCATCGCCACCACATCCTCGTGGGTCCAGCTCAAGGAGCCCATCCCCATCTCGGCAGTGAGCTGGCGGGTAAAGTGGTGCACCAGCGCGGGAATATCGTCGATGCGCTCGCGCAGCGGGGCGACCGGCAGCGCCACCACGTTGAGACGATAGAAGAGATCCTCGCGAAAGCGCCCCGCCTCTACCTCGGCTTTAAGATTGCGGTTGGTGGCGGCGACGATACGCACATCCACCGCCAGTTCGCGCTCGGCGCCGACCGGGCGAATGGCCTTCTGCTCCAGCGCCCGCAGCAACGAGGCCTGCATCGCAAGGGGCATCTCGCCGATCTCGTCCAAAAAGAGCGTGCCCTGATGGGCGACCCGAAACAGACCGTCACGCCCCTTGCGGGCGCCGGTAAAGGCCCCCTGCACATGGCCAAACAGCTCGCTTTCCAAAAGCTCCGGCGCGATGGAGGCGCAGTTGAGGGGCACGAAGGCCCCGACCCGACCGGAGAGCTGGTGCAAGGCGCGGGCCACCAGCTCCTTACCGGTACCGGACTCCCCCTCCACCAGCACGGCGGCGTTGGAGGGGGCGACCCGGGCGATCAGGGTCTTGAGCTCGCTGGTCTTGGCGCTGTCACCAATCAGGGTGGGCGGGAAGAGCTTGCTCACCTCCCGGCGCAGCAGCAGGTTCTCCCGCTCCATCTGGCGGCGCTCGATGACCCGGTCCACCGCCTGCACCATCTGATCGAGATTGAAGGGTTTGAGAATAAAGTCGCTGGCCCCCAGACGCAGCGCCTTGAGGGCAGTCTCCATGTCGCCAAAACCGGTCATGAAGATGATGTCGCTGCGGCGGGTACCGGGTTCGATGGCCTCGTGCCACTCGATACCGGAGCGTCCCGGCAGGCGGATGTCGGCGATGATGAGATCAAAATGGAGGCGGCAGCGCAGGGCTTCCGCCTCCTCCACGCTGGCGGCTGTCTCTATCTGGGCGAAGCGCCTGGCCAGCGCCTTGGCCAGAAAACTGCGCATGCCGGGCTCATCGTCGACGATGAGCAGGGAGAGGGCAGACCAGTGGCCGGAAGAGACTGTCATGAAAAAAAGTACCTCGAATACAGGTAAGGTCGGAGAATGTCCCGATAACCGGAACTTTAGTGGGACATTTTGTCCTTCCCGTATCAAAATCACCAACCCCAATTATTAAAAGCGATAACCGGCTCACCTAATTGCCGCAATTAACCATCTGTTTTTAAAGGGTAAAGAGCTAATCACAGTGGTATGAAACAGTTTGGCACCCCGCTTGCTTGGCTGTTTCCTCTCTCACCGCCCCTGAAAGTTGCATCACGATGACGATAAAAACCAACCTCAAACGTTTTGCCCTCTCTCTCGCCGCCAGCCTGCTGATCGCCGGTGCGGCCCATGCTGACACTACCAAGGCGCCAATCCGCCTCGCCACCACCACCAGTACCGAACAGTCCGGTCTGCTGGGCTGGCTGCTGCCCCAGTTCACCAAGGAGACCGGCTATCCGGTGCAGGTGATGGCGGCCGGTACCGGCCAGAGCCTGAAGATGGGCGAGAATGGCGACGCGGATCTGGTGATGACCCACGCCCCCTCTGCCGAGAAGAAGTTCGTCGACGCGGGCTTTGGCATCGAGCCGGTGCACCTGATGTACAACGACTTCGTCATCGTCGGCCCGGCCAAAGACCCGGCGGGTCTGGCCAAGCTGCACGACGCGGCCAAAGCGCTGCAAGCCATCAAGGATAAGGGCCAGACCTTTATCTCCCGCGGTGACGAGTCCGGCACCCACATCAAGGAGAAGACCCTGTGGCAGGCGGCTGACGTCAAACCAGAGTTTGCCGGTTACAAATCCATCGGCCAGGGAATGGGCCCGACCCTGACCATGGCCTCCGAGCTCGGAGCCTACACCCTGACCGACCGCGGCACCTGGCTCGCCTACCAGAGCAAGCTGGATCTCGCCGTGCTGCTGGAGGGTGACAAGCGCCTGTTCAACCCCTATCAGGTGATCCTGGTCAACCCCAAGCGCTACCCGGATCTCAACACCGAAGGGGCCCGCACCCTGAAGAACTGGCTGGTCTCCGAACATGGCCAGAAGCTGATCGGCGACTTCAAGGTGGCCGGTCAGGCGCTGTTCGTGGCCGACGCCAACACCAAGTAATGCCCGCACCGACCGACATGGCGGCGCAGCTGGCCCTCCCCCTGCATGCTGACGGGGGAGGCGCCTGATGACGCTGCTCGACACGACCCTGGCAGCCCTCGCCCTGCTGTTCAACGGCGATACCGAGCTGTGGCAGGTGGTGGGGGTCTCCTTCTCCGTCTCTGGTATCGCCCTGCTGCTGGTGCTGCTGCCGGCACTGCTGCTGGGTTTTGCCCTGGCCTACCTGCCGCTGCCCGGCCGCTGGCTCTGGCTCTCCTGCATCAACACCCTGCAGTCGGTGCCGACCGTGGTGATCGGTCTTTTGCTCTACATGCTGCTGTCGCGGGCCGGCCCTTTTGGCGACTGGAAGCTGCTCTTTACCCAGCAGGCGATGGTGGTGGGGCAGATGCTGATCGCCTTTCCGGTCATCGCCACCATGGCTCACGCCGCCTTTGTCCAGAGTGACCGGCGCGCCTGGGAGACCGCCCTGACCCTGGGCGTCTCCTGGCCCAAGGCGCTGCTCGGGTTGATGCACGAGTGCCGCTTTGGCCTGCTGGCGGCGGTGATCGGCGCCTTCAGCCGCATCGTCACCGAGGTGGGTTGCTCCATGATGGTGGGGGGCAACATCCTGCACTTTACCCGCAACATCCCCACCGCCATCGCGCTGGAGACCCAGAAAGGGGCCTTCACTCAGGGGGTGGCCCTCGGCATTGTGCTGCTCACCCTCGCCTTGCTGCTCAACCTGCTGCTCACCGCCTGTCGCGGCCAGAGCTATCTGAAGAATTGACCATGCCCGCAACCCACAGGAGTACCTCATGGCTCTGACCGCCCACCAGCTGACGATGCGCTTTGGCGATCGTCAGCTGTTCGAGATTGAGCGCCTCTCCATCGCGGCGGGAGACACCATCTGGCTGCACGGGGCCAACGGGGTGGGCAAGACCACCTTGCTCAAGATCCTGGCGGGGCTGCTCCCCCCGACCCGCGGCTACACCAACCTGCCGGGGCGCTGGCAACGGCGGCTCAACCGTCTGCTCAAGAGGGATCTGGGGCCCGGCCGGGTCACCTATCTGCACCAGACCCCCTATCTGTTTGATCGCACGGTGCATGACAATGTCGCCTGGGCGCTGGACAAGCAGCTCGGCAGCGAGGTACGGGTGTTCGAGGCGCTGCGCCGGGTCGAGCTGGAGGGGCTGGCTCGGGAGCACATCAGCATTCTCTCGGGTAGCGAACGGCAACGGCTGGCCATGGCCCGTGCCTGGGCGCTGCAACCCGCTTTTCTGCTGATGGACGAGCCCACCGCCAATCTGGATGCACATTCGGTTGCCCTGATGGCCGCATTGGCGCAAGATCTGCGGGAACATGGCAGCGGCCTGGTGGTGATCAGTCACCAGCACAACGCCCTGACCGACCTGTGCGAGCGGCAATGGACCCTCGCCCGTGGCCAGCTGCAAGAGACGACCCCTTTAAAAATCATCGAGCGACATGACTTCAAGAAGCGAATCCCCCTCTAGCCCTTTTCCCGTTTCGGCAGTGATCCTCGCCGGCGGCCGCGCCACCCGGATGGGGGGCGAAGACAAGGGATGGGTGGAGCTGGCAGGACGCCCGCTGATCGTCCACGTACTGGAGCGGCTGCGCCCCCAGGTGGACGAGATCCTCATCAATGCCAATCGCAGCCACGACCGCTATCAGGCGCTGGCTCCCGTCATCAGCGATGACAATCGCGACTACCTCGGCCCGCTGGCGGGCATGCAGGCTGGCCTTGCCGCCGCCCGCCACGACTGGGTGCTGTTCGTCCCCTGTGATGGCCCCGCCCTCCCCCCGGATCTGATGAGCCGCTTTCGCGCCGCCCTGACCCCGGATACCGAGCTGGTAGTTGCCCACGATGGCGACTGGCTGCAACCCGTGGTCGCCCTGCTGCACACATCCCTGCTCCCCTCCCTTAGCGCCGCACTGGCCGAGGGGGAGCGCAAAATCGATATCTGGTTTGCCCGCCACAACATGGCGGTGGTGAGCTTTGCCGATCAGCCGGATGCCTTCATCAATCTCAACAGCCCGGACGAGCTGGCCGCCTACGAGGCGCGCCTGCAAGACGCCACCGGACAAGGAGCCACCTCATGACCCCGGCCCCCACTCTTCCCCTGCTCGGCTTCGCCGCCTGGAGCGGTACCGGCAAAACCACCCTGCTCGAGCAGCTCATCCCGCAGCTGACAGGGCGCGGCCTGCGCATCGGGGTGCTCAAGCACGCCCATCACGACTTTGACATCGACCAGCCGGGCAAGGACAGCTACCGCCTGCGCAAGGCGGGCGCCCGGCAGATGATGGTGGCCTCCCGCCGTCGCCATGCCCGCATCATTGAAACGGAACTGGCCGAAGCCGATTTTCGCCAGCTGCTGGCAAGCTTCGATCAGACCGAGCTAGACCTGCTCTTGGTCGAGGGGTTCAAGCACGAGCACTTCCCGAAAATCGAGCTGCACCGCGCCGAAATTGGCAAGCCGCTGCTCTTCCCCGAAGACCGGGACATCATAGCACTGGCCAGCGACCAGCCGACAGAGACCACCCTGCCGCAACTCGATATCAACGACCTTGAGGCTATCGCCGACTTCGTCTGTAGCTGGCTTGACGGCTGTCAGAGTCGCGAGCAGGAGGCAGGCAACGGCTTTTTGTCGGTCGAGGCGGCCCGCAACGCCATTCTGGCGACCCTCACCCCAAGCACCGCCTGCAGCGACAAACCGCTGGCCCAGTGCCACGGCGCCGTGCTGGCCATCGATCTGATCAGCCCCATCAATGTGCCCCCCCACGCCAACTCGGCGATGGACGGCATTGGCCTGCGCAGCGACGATCTCGCCGCCGGTCGCTGGCAACTGGTGGGTGAAGTGCTGGCGGGCCAGCAGCGCCACGAACCGGTGCTGGCCGGTCAGGCGGTGCAGATCATGACCGGCGCCCCGCTCCCCCCCAGGGTCGATACCGTGGTGATGCGCGAAGAGACCCATATTGAGGGTGAGTGGGTCACGGTCACCGCCCCCGTTCACGCAGGGCAGAACGTGCGTCAGGCCGGGGAAGATCTGGCCAAAGGTGCGGTCGCCATCCCGGCCGGAACCCGACTCGCAGCTCCCCAGCTGGGGCTGGCGGCATCGCTCGGGCTGGGCAGCCTGCCGGTACGCACGCCGCTGAAAGTGGCGCTGTTCAGTACCGGCGACGAGGTGCAGGCACCGGGCGAACTGCTCGCCCCCGGCCATATCTTCGACAGCAACCGCTTCACCCTGATGGCCCTTATTCGCGCCGCCGGTTGCGAAGTGATGGACCTTGGCATCATCCCCGATGACAAGACCATCCTGCGCCAGCAGCTGGAGCAGGCTGCCGCCAGCGCCGATCTGGTGCTGAGCTCCGGCGGGGTCTCGGTGGGCAACGCCGACTTTATCAAGCTGGTGCTGGCTGAGCTTGGCCAGATCGATTTCTGGCGCATCCAGATGCGACCGGGCCGCCCGCTCGCTTTTGGCAAGCTGGGGCAGACCCCCTTCTTCGGCCTGCCCGGCAATCCGGTGGCCGCCATGGTCTGCTTCCTGCAATTTGTCGAGCCAGCCATCGCCCGCCTGCAGGGCAAGCTGTGGCAGCCGCTGCGCCTCTCGGCACTGGCAGACGAGAAGATGAAGAGCCGCCCGGGTCGCACCGAGTTCCTGCGCGGCATCTTCCATCAGGATGGCAACGGCCAGCTGCGGGTGCGCACCACGGGGCCACAGGGTTCCGGCATCCTGAGCTCGATGGCCGATGCCAACTGTCTGATTGAAATCGTCCCCGCTCAGAGCGGCATCGCCGTTGGTGAGCGGGTCTGGATCCACCCCCTGCAAGGACGATTGGCCTGAATCCCGACGGGGCGCAGGCCGGATGCAATGCGCCCCCAGGTCACTTTACACGAGGCTCACTGTGCGTCTTGATGCCCCCTTATCCCGGCTCGATCTGCTGGTCTACGGCCACTATCGCATCGTCCATGGCCTGCGCATTGCGCTCGCCTTTATGCTCACCTTTCTGCTCACCCGCCAGCTGCAACTGCCGGAGAGCACCTGGCCGCTGATCACCCTGGTGGTGGTGATGGGCCCCATCTCGTTTTGGGGCAATGTGCTCTCCCGCGCCCTGCAGCGGGTGGTGGGCACCATCTTCGGCGCCAGCTGCGGGATAGTGGCGCTTTATCTCGAGATCTACTCCCTGCCGCTCACCTTGATCTGGTGCGGCTGCATCATGTTCCTGTGCGGCTATCTGGCGCTCGGCAAGCGCCCCTATGTGGGATTGCTGATCGGCATCACCCTCGGCGTCACCATGGGGGCCCAGCCGGGGGATATCCATACCGCCCTCTGGCGCAGCGGTGACGTGGTGCTGGGCTCCCTGCTGGCACTGCTCTTTTGCAGCATCTACCCCCAGCGGGCCTACAGCCACTGGCGCCTGCAGTTGCACCATATCTTGCAGCAGTCGGGACGGCTCTATCACACCCACCTCTCCCCCAACGTGCTGGAGCGGCCGCAGCTCAAACACAATCTCTCCCAGCTGCTGGCCCAAACCGGCAAACTGCGCGCCCTGCTGGCACCGGCAGCCAAGGAGACCCGCCACAGCATCGCCCTGTTTGATGCGGTGCAGGTCACCATGCGCAATACCCTCTGCACTCTCGAGATGCTGGCCAACACCTACTGGAACGATCGGGAGAGCCACTTCCTGATGCAGAGCACCCGCGAGCTGCACGAGTGCCATCAGGCGACCGAAGAGGCGATAAACCAGCTTGCCCGGATGCTGCAAACCGGCGACGGGCGCGGAGCAGAGGCCGCCATCGCCCGTCTGCACGAGCTGGCGACCCGGGTCAACCTGCCCGCCAATACGGAGACGGCCATCATCGGCTATCTCTGGCTCAACGTGCAGCTGACCGAGCAGCTCACCCACCTGCGCCGCCTGCTGGGGCTGATCCTCACCGTGCCCCATCGCAAACAGCCAGCCTGAGCGCCATAAAAAACGCCCCGCATTGCGGGGCGTTTTGCTATCTGACTGGCCGCTTGGGCTGTCATGGCTATAAACCTTAACTGGCATTGGCCAGCGGCTGTTCGGGGGTGAGGTAGAGGGAGAAATCCTGAATACCCGCCTGCAGGGCGGCAAAGCAGTCGGGGTCGATAGCGGTGCCCAGATTCTCCGCCATCATCTCCAGCGCCTGCGGCACGGGGATGGCACCGCGGTAAGGACGCCTGGCTGTGATGGCATCGAAGATGTCGGCCGTGGTGATTATGCGCGTCTCAAGGGTAATCTCGTCCCCTTTCAGCCCCTTGGGGTAGCCTTTGCCATCGAGGCGCTCATGGTGGGCGCCCGCTACTTGTGCCAGCTCCTCGAAGGCGCCGATGCGGCTCAGGATCTCCTCGGTGTAGGCGGCATGCATCTGCACCGCAGCCCACTCCTGCGCATCGAGCTTGCCCGGCTTGTCGAGAATGGCATTGCTCACCCCGAGCTTACCCACGTCATGGAGCAGGGCACCCCGCTTGAGCCAGCGTCGACGCGACTCGGACAACCCCATCTGGGTGGCAAGAATATCGGTATAGAGCGCCACCCTGCCGCTGTGACCCGCAGTGTAGGGACTTTTGGAGTCCACCACCTGCCCGAAGGCCGCCGCGATCTCGTCCAGATAATCCTCATCCAGCGCTACTTCGCCCTGTCCGGCCGGGTGGACCAAAACCCACTCGGTCAGTCGGGGATCGGTCAGCCCTTGCCAGAAAGCATCGTCCGCCAGCGCTTCAAATTCGCGAACCAGCGCCGGATCAAACCAGCTGCCGCTGCGCTCGCGCAGCTCCTTGAGCGCTGCATCCGGGCCGGCGGCCGCATGAAACACATCCACCACCTGGCAGAGCAGGGCAATGCGGGAGAAGAGCGGGATCGCCTCGCCAGCCAGTTGCAGGGGGCGACCTTTGCCATTCCAGTGTTCATCAAGGGAGAGGATGCCATTGGCTACATCATCACTGAAACGGAGCTGGCGAGCGATATCCGCCCCCCGATGACAGCGGGTCTGGATCAGTTCGTTGGCAATCTGGTCGCCGTTGCGAAAGATATGAAACAGGCTGCGAAAACGTCCCAGCAGATCCGCCTGCAGGCCGGTATGGCCCAGCACGAAGTTGACTACCTCGGAGAGAGAGCCATCTACCAGTTTGAAATCGCGTTTGAAGTGAAGATCGTCGGTGAGATAGAGCTCGCAGATGCGGGCAGCATTGCTGCTGCACCCAAGATCCTTGAGCAGGAGCGTGTAGTAGAGATCATGGCGCAGCCGGGCATCCAGTCCCAGCCGCTCCCCCAGACGGGAACCTATCCAGCAGCAGCGAATGCAATGCCCTCTTGGTTGTCCCTCGGTCATATCGAGCGCATGACTGAGGGAACCAATCAACTCCGCCAATCGCAATCCATTCACCGTCATAGTCTACTCCCTTAGACATCATGGCGATTTTGCCAGCTGATTATGTATACCCCATCTGGTGCCGGATAGATCTGGATTCAGTTGAATTTAGGCAGCGGCCTTGCCCTGATTCACCCGCTCTTCCAGCTCAGCACGGCTCAGGGTAGAGACGAAGCGACCGTCGAAGTAGATATCCATCAACTCGCCGCGCTTCTCGCCACGCATCATGCTGCTGCGGCCATCCAGATAGTGCACCTCCATCTGGGCGGTATGCTCGTCGGGATAGCTGATCTCCACCTCACGCACCCCTTGCGGCAGCATGGCCAGCGGCACTTTGTGAAGAGAGGGGTCGAGGTGCTGGTTCACCTTGATCACCGGGTCGACTTTCATATCCACCACCGCCGGTGACTTGCCGGTGATGGGGTTCTTGCCAGTCCAGAATTCGATGGTATTGAAGACGAACAGGTCGGCAGTCGCCGCCAGACCATAAATCGGGGAGAGCAGCATAAAAACGCCAGCCCGGCCGTAGCGGTTATCCACTACGCTCAGATTGCCCTTGGTCACCATGCCGGATAGCCCCATCTGCCCCATGCAGCCGCTCAGCCCCATGCTCGCAACCATCATCAGCAACGCGGCCGCCCGCCCCTTCTGTTGTCGTACCATCTTGTTCTTTTCCTGCTCGGTTATGAATGAGGCGGCAAGCCTAAGCAAGAGAGGAGGTGGGGACAATTCACAATGGCGGGGTGATACAGGAAGAGTTCAGATTGGGGCACTGACTGGTCAGAAGTGCATCAGTGCCCCGGTTTGATTGTGGTCGGATGAGTCACATGGCCAGACCCGAAACCGTGGCGGAGACATTGTTTGCCTCGCGGCGGATCTCGCTCATCACCTCGTTGACCTCACCTACCTGCTGCTTGCCCAGCTCGGCGCTGCCCGCCACATCAGACATCTCGGCGGTCACCTTGGCGGTCAGTTCACGGTTGTTCTGCACCACCTTGGCAATCTCGTCGGTAGAGAGCGAGGTGCGCGCCGCCAGCTGGCGAACCTCGTCAGCCACCACCGCAAAGCCACGCCCCTGATCCCCGGCTCGGGCCGCTTCGATGGCTGCGTTGAGGGCGAGCAGGTTGGTCTGGTCGGCAATGCTGCTGATGGTGGAGACGATCGCCTCTATGCTGCGCGACTGCTCGTTCAGCTGATTGATAAGGCCGATGCTGTGAGTCAGCTGACTGGCAATCAGGCTGGAGGTATCGACCACCGAGGAGAGCAGCCCAGCCCCGCGCTCGGCGCAGCTAAGGGTCTCCCGAGCTGCGTCGTGAGCCAGCATGGCCGCCTCACACACCGCATCGCTCTTGTTGATCCGCTCCGTGATATCGCTGGCAAACTTGATCACCTTCACCACCCGGCGGTTGTCATCCAGGATCGGGTTGTAGGTTGCCTCCAGCCACACCTTGCTGCCGTGGCTGTTGAAACGGCAGAAGAGGCCGGATTTGAACTGGCCGCGCCCAAGCTCTTCCCAGAAGTGGGGATTTTCCTGATAGAAGTGGTCATCGCAGAAGATGCGGTGGTGCTTGCCCTGCACCTGAGCCAGGGTGTAGCCCATGGTGTTAAGGAAGTTGGCGTTGGCAGTGAGCACTTCTCCAGTCGGCGTGAATTCGATGACGGCCAAAGAACGATCAAGGGCCTTTACCACCGCCTGCTGGCTCAGCAGCTGCAGATGATGCTCGGTGATGTCGGCGGCAATCTTGATCACCTTGGTCACTATGCCGCGCAATTTGACGGGGAAGTAGGTGGCCTCCAGCCAGATTGGCTCACCGCGGCGATTAAAGCGCTGAAAGACCCCGGTACGGGAACGCCCCTGTTTCAGGTCGGCCCAAAACTGCTGGTAGGCGCTGCTCTGGGCATACTGCTTGTCGCAAAAGATCCTGTGATGCTGGCCCACGACCTCGGATGCGCTGAATCCCACCACGTTGAGAAAGAGATCGTTGGCGGCCAGCACGGTGCCATCAGGGCTGAAAGTGATGGTCGCGACGCTGCCATGCACTGCATCGTAAAATCCCTGTTGCTCCAGAAGCTGCTCCTGACACTGCTGCAACTCGGCTTTCAATTTGTTATTGAACATCGAAACATATCCTCCAGACAGGCACCCGCCATGGCCAAACCACATGGTGGATCAACAAGATAATGACGGCGTGTACCCTCAGCATAGCTGGCTGGGCCATCAGACTCCCTTTTAACAAGCTATTTATTGTCACCCATCACACGACGGGCTGATGGCTGACATGTCACGGCTCACCGGGCAGTTGGTTGCCACTCCATATAAGCCGGATTGGCGACAAAACCGATCCGCTCATAGAGAGGCCGGCCAGCCTCGCTGGCATGGAGCCATACCTTGCCAAACCCGCGGGCTATGGCCTCTGCCGCCATAGCATCGAGCAGTGCACTGGCTGTACCCTGCTTGCGATAATCGGGCAAGGTATACATGTTGAGCAGATAGGCCTCTCTTCCCGCCAGATTGCCGGGATAGGGTGGCCGCACGAACATCGCCAGAGTACCTGCCGCGACAACCTGTTTATCGACCTCGGCCAGCCAGGATAAAGCGGATCCGCTCAAAAATGCGTTGGTAAAATAACGTTCGGTTGCCTGTATCAGGGCAGGGTCGGCTGCGGGGTGCGGTAACTCCCCCACTTCACAGAAGAGCGCCATTCGCATGGCAACCAGCATCGGAATATCGGCCTCGGTGGCCTGACGGATCAGCATCGCAGCTCCTTGCGTCATCGGGATCCATAAAATGAGCAACTAACAGGGGGAAGAGCGTAGCTGCTGCCACATTGTGACATCCCCTTTTTGCACCAGCGATAGTAACAGAGTCGAGCATTAACCATCTGTTTTTAAACGCATAAAAAAAGACAGCCGAAGCTGTCTTTTTTTTCGAAGAGGGTCTTAGTAGAAGATCCGCTCGCCACGTTCGCTCATCTTGAGCCAGACCGGCTTGGTACTGGTCTTGTTCCAGATGCGGTGCAGATAGCTATAAAAGCGGGCGCGATCACTACGAAACAGCATCACTGGAAACGCCAGAATGCCCACCAGCAATACATAAATGCGACGAAGAATAATCTGAGTCAGAGAAAAGGGATGAAACATGATGCAACTCCTTACTGGTACGACCACTGAGCAAAGATTACTCCACTATCTGTAGGATTACTACATCCTCAGCCATATTTTTTCATAAAAACGGCAAATTAGCGGGATAAATGAAATTGAGCAACGTGATTAATCAACAATTAACACATTTGCGAAAATCGGGCGCTCTGCCACAGTTATGAGTGCGGAAACGTGCCGTATGGAGATGCGTATGAAGCTTTCAGAAGTTGCTCTGCTGGTGCTGATGCTCGCCTTGACCAAGGCGCAAATCGATGAATGGCAGCTCAATCAGGGGGATGCCATCGTGCTTGCCCGACAAGGGCCAACCACCGTGAGTCTGTGGCAGTGCGGCACACTGAAACAACAGATGGCGGATCTCACCCAATACAGTGCAGAAAGCCAGTTTCAGAATCGGGGCCAAAACGTGGACGAAGTTAATCACTATCTTGAACGGCAGTGGCGAGAAGCAGGCTGCGAACGGCTGATGCTGCAACAGAGTTACTGATAAATTCGGTTTGAGATGATTTTTTGAAAATAAAGAAGAGAGATGGAGGCACGTTCCGGAGTCGAACCGGACTAAACGGATTTGCAATCCGCTGCATAACCGCTTTGCTAACGCGCCATGCTGACAAGACTGATTGTCTTGAAAGTGATATCCATCGTTGGTGCGATGGAAAATTGGAGCGGGAAACGAGACTCGAACTCGCGACCCCGACCTTGGCAAGGTCGTGCTCTACCAACTGAGCTATTCCCGCATTACTATTTCGTGCCAGTTGCCTGACAACGAGGCGCATTATACGTACCCCGAGCGACAGCACAACCCTTTTTTCGCATTTAAGCGCCGCAACCGGATCGTTTGCTCACCCTTTAGACGGGTTGCTGCAAAATCAGCCGTTCAGCTGTGACCAACCAAGCGAATTTGGGATAAAGTCGTTGAAATGATTACGCTTTAGTTCGAGACTTGAGCCGCTTAATAACCGGATTCTCAATTGAAATTCACAAGATGAAATGGATCTTCAGGCTTCGTGGACTCAGGCCGCAACTAATGCTGGCTTTTTTCATGTTGGGAATGGTGCCATTCCTGGTCGTCACCCTCTTCTTCCTCTACAGCCACGGCAAGGACCTCACCACCCAGACTTCCAACCATCTGGTCTCCGTTCGCAACATAAAAAAGAGCCAGCTTGAGGATTACTTCAACAACCTCAAGGAGCAGATCACCAACTTCTCCCAGCAGGACTTTGCGGGCAACAGTATCGGTCGCTTCTACGGTTTTGCCGGTGCCTTTGAAAAACTGGGCACCACGCCGCAAGAGGCCCGTGCCCGGGCACAGGCACGCTATGTGCCGGGCTCCTGGGATCAGCTGCAAAAACCGGATCCCGAAGTCGAAATCGAACCCTCCATCAGTGCCCTCATTCTGGCTGACGAGATGTATGGCCGGGTGCATCAGCGCTTTCATCGCGGCTATGCCGACATGGTGCGCAAATCCAACTACAGCGACATCTTTCTGGTCGACCTCAACGGTGATGTCGTCTATTCGGTCACCAAACACCCCAACTTTGCCACCAACCTGCTCTCCGGCCCCTATCAGGGCAGTGGCCTCGGTCAGACCTTCGCCAAGATCAAGCGGCGCCTCGATGGCGGCCAGAAACCGCAACAGATCTTTGAATTCACCGACTTTGGCCGCAACGAGCTGACCGGTCAGGTGGTCGCCTACATGGCCGCCCCCGTGATGCAGTACGACTATGTGCGCGGGGTGGTCATCTTCGAGCTGCTGCCAGACAAGCTCAACCAGATCATGGCGGAGCGGGAGGGGCTCGGAAAAACCGGCGAGACTATTCTCATCGGCCCCGACAAACGGATGCGGGCCGATGCCTGGCTGGCGCCGGAGTACAGCGTCGAGAACAGTTTCAGCCAGAATTTCCGCCTGCTGCAGACCCCTCTCGTCACCAAGACCCTCTCTGGCGAGCAAGGGGTCGGGCTGTTTCGCTCCTATCAGGATGACGATGTACTCGCCGCCTACACCCAGGTGAAGGTATTCGATACCGAGTGGGCCTTTATCGCCGAGATCTCCACCCGCGAAGCCTATGCCCCAATCCGCCAGCTGGAGACGCTGGTCATCGTGCTGGGGGCTGGCTCCCTGCTGCTGCTGATCCTCTTCTCCCGCTGGCTCTCCCACTCCATCACGGCGCCGCTGCGCTCCCTGACCGAGGCGGCAGAGCAGGTTGCCGATGGTGCACTGGATCACCCCATCGCCATCGAACGCACCGGCGATGACATCGACCGGCTGGCGCAGGCGTTTCGCCATATGCAGCGCTCGGTGAAGGAGAAGATCGAACTCATCGAACAGCAGACCATAGAGCTGCAGCAGCAGGTCAAGCTGACCCACAAGCAGAACCTCAGCCTGCAGCAGGCGGACAAGCTCAAGGATGAACTGCTGGCCAATACCTCCCACGAGCTGCGCACACCTATTCACGGCATCAAGGGGATGGCCGAGTCGATGCTCGCCAGCCAGCAGGATTTGACCGAGGGGCAGCAGAAACAGCTTGGCCTCATCATCAAGAGCGCCGACGGTCTGGCCCGTCTGGTGGACGATCTGCTCGACTACCACCAGATGCGCTACGGCCAGCTGGAGATCCACCCTCAGCCCGTCTCCTCCAAGGGGGTCATACGGCTGGTACTCGACCTCTGTCAGCATCTGGTGCAGGCCAAACCCCTCACTCTGGTGGATATCAGCCCGGCCGAGCTGCCTCCTGTGCTGGCTGACGAACAGCGCCTCGAACAGGTGCTCTACAATCTGGTCGGCAACGCCATCAAGTACACGCCGCAGGGCAAGGTGGTGCTGAGCGCCATGGTGGAGGGCAACTTCCTGCGCATCAAGGTGACCGATACCGGTATCGGCATCTCCCCCGAGCATCTGGAGCATATCTTCGAACCGCTGGTGCAGATGAGCCCGGAGGTAAGCAAGCAGGGAGCCGGCCTTGGCCTCTCCATCACGCGCCAGCTGGTGCACTTGATGGGTGGCGAGCTGAGCGTGCAGAGCGAGCCGAGCGTCGGCTCCACCTTTGCCTTCACCCTGCCGCTCGCGACTGGCAAGAGCGCCCCGCTGACTCAGGGCAGCCGTCAGATAGAGCTGCAACTGGTGCGCCAGCAGCCGCTCATCCTGCCCGACTGGGAGAGCGAGGATCTGCCTCCCCCGCCCGAAGGGGCCCCCCTCATCCTGGTGGTGGATGACGAGCCCATCAATCTGCACATCCTGCGTCATCTCTTGCAACCCTGCGGCTATCGCATTCTGCCCAGCAGCGATGGCCACGATGCGTTGGCCAAGCTCACCCAGGAGCCGGTGGATCTCATCCTGCTCGATGTAATGATGCCGACCCTCTCCGGCTTCGATGTCTGCCGCCGGCTCCGGGAGCATCATCCCAAAGAGAAGCTGCCGGTGCTGCTACTCACCGCCCTCAACCAGCCCAAGGATATCGAGGAGGGATTCAACGCCGGCGCCAACGACTATCTGGTCAAACCCTTCTGCAAAGAGGAGTTGTTCGCCCGGGTCAAAGCCTTGCTGGAGGCCAAGGCGGGGCGAGCCTCGCTGGTGGAAAACCGCTTGCTCAAACAGGAGATAGAACACCGCCTCACCCTGCAGGAGCGACTCCATCAGGATCAGATGCGCCTGCTGGCCCTGCTCGGCGAAGGGGCCGACCCCATGCTCTTTATCGACGAGCAGGGCACAGTGCTGTTCGCCTCCCGGGTACTGGCTCGCCTGCTGGGTCAGGAGCCGGAAACCATGGAGGGACAAACTATCGACGAGTGGCTGGCCGAGCCGCTGAAAGAACAGTGGCCCGATCTGGCTGGCCAGCGGGAGCATATTGTCGAGTTTCTGGTGGCAGGCCAGAAAGATGAACTCAATGCCCGCGCCCTGCCCATCACCCTCGGGGGGCAAGCGGCCTTTGCCCTTACCTTTACCACTGAACAGCGCCAGGATGAGAGCCGCATCGTGGCGCTGGAGAACGCCCTCAAAAACCTCTCCCGGCAAGCCATCATCGAAGATGAGCAGCTGCTGGGCGAGCTGAGCCGACTGGGCGGCGAATTCCGCTCGCTGGCCGACAACCTCATTCGCCAGCAGGATGACGAGCCCCTGCGCCGCGCCCTGGTGGAGACCATGCAGCTCACCCTGGATGCCTGGCAGCAGGGCACCGGCAAGGGCAAGATCGTGCTAGCGGAGAAGAGCAAGCTGTGGCGCGTCTACATGGACAGATCCAGCCCGCAGACCCGCACCCTCGACAAGTACCTCAATCTGGACACCCTGCCCAAATCGCCGCGCTGGAAGACGGTCGTTGCCACCACCGAGTATGTGCTGGGCCACTGCCCGCTCAACGAGCAACAGCGCCAGCAGTTGCAACAGAGTGCCCAGACCCTGCGTCAGCTTGCCAACCGCAAGGTGTGAGTCGGCGCAGGATGCGCGCTGGCTCACACTTGGCAAACCGGTTTCTTTTTCCAGCAAAACAAAGCCCGATATCCACCCTGAAATCCGAGCCGATCCACGTCACATATTTGTCATGAACGTTGTTTTCAAGGCGACTTTTAGCGCAGAGAGAACTAACTTAACGATATGATTTTCAACAGATAAAAATCCATTTTGACGAAATTGACGTAAGGCCCGGGATTTTTACGAAAACAACGAAATCAACAGTTGTTGTTTTCCTGTTAACTCTGTTTTGCTAAGGGCGTTGGAAAACAAAACGACAAGGGTGCAGACACCCAACCAACAACGAGGGCCGGTCTCATCAGCATGCGAAACCGGTGCTCACACAAACAAGGCGAACCCTCGGGAATGCCAAAAAAATAAGAAAGGAAAACATATGCTTGCCAAAGTATCCAAAATCTCTACCGCTGTAATGCTGGGAACCATGATGCTTGCCGGTGCTGCCGGCAATGCCATGGCTGCCGAAAACAAGACTGTGCTGACCATGGTTGCACAGCAGGAAACCGCCTGGGTCAAGAACTTCAACCCCTTCCTGCAAGCAGGCCTGCTGCACACTACCCGTCACTTCATCTATGAACCGCTGGTGATCTTCAACGATATGCAGGGTGGCAAACCCGTCTATCGTCTGGCCACCAACTACGAGTTCAGCAAAGACCTGAAATCCGTCACCTTCGATCTGCGTGACGGCGTGAAGTGGTCAGATGGTCAGCCCTTTACTGCTGATGACATCCTGTTCTCCTTCAATCTGGTCAAAGCCAACAAGGCACTGGATGAGCGCTCAATCTGGACCCAGATCAAGAGCGTCGAGAAGCTGGCCCCGAACAAGGTCAAGTTCGACCTGACCGAGGTCAACACCAACGTGGTGAACGATCTGGTACTGGTGCCCATCGTACCGGAGCATCAGTGGAAGTCGGTGAAAGACCCGGTTGCCTTTACCAACGACAAACCGGTCGGTACCGGCCCCTTCACCGAAGTGGAGAACTTCTCCGCCCAGCTCTACACCCAGTGCCGCAACCCGCACTACTGGGATAACGCCAACCTCTCCATCGACTGTATCCGCATGCCGCAGATGGCCACCAACGATCAGGTGCTGGCTGCTGTGATGAAGGGCGACATCGACTGGTTCGGCTCCTTCGTACCGGATATCGAGCGTCTCTACGTCGGCAACGATCCGAAGAACAACAAGTACTGGTTCCCGGCCTCCGGTACCGTAGCGTTCAACGTCAACTTCCAGACCAAAAACCCGGGCAACCACGAAGCCTTCAATGACGTCAACTTCCGCCGCGCCTTCTCCATGGCGATGGATCGCCAGTCCATGGTGGATATCGCGGGCTACGGCTACCCGACCGTCAACGAATACCCGTCAGGGCTTGGCAAGGCGTTCGCCTCCTGGAACAACCCGGATGTGGACAAGAAATACGGCAAGTTCAACAAGTACGATCTGGAAGGGGCCAAGGCCCTGTTGAAACAGGCTGGCTACAAGGATTGTGACGGCGACAAGTTCCTCGACACCCCGAGCTGCAAAAAGATTGAGTTCAAGGTACTGGTGCCGAATGGCTGGACCGACTGGGTCAACACAGTACAGATCGGCGTGGAAGGGCTGCAGGCACTGGGCCTGAATGCCAAGACCGCCACCCCGGAAGCAACCGTCTGGACCGAGAACCTCATCACTGGCGACTTTGATGTGGCGCTGCAGGGCTACTTTGCCGGTGCCAACCCGCACAAGTACTTCGAGACCGCCTTCCACTCCCGCAACATGGGTGAGCGTGGCAACCGCTTTGCGGCTCCCCGCTACAAAGATCCCGAGCTGGACAAACTGATCGACGACTTCACCCAGACCGCCGATGCAGCCAAGCAGAAGGACATCATGTTTGCGATTCAGGAGAGGGTCGGTGCCAACCAGACCATCATTCCGGTCTTCAACAACCCGACCTGGTATGAGTACAGCACCAAGCGTTTCCACGGCTGGTTCAGCGCTGACAACCCGGTTGCCAAGCCGCAGCTCCACCCGGACACCCCCGAGCGTCTGCTGCACATCCTGGCACTCAAGCCAAACAGCTAAACAATCCCGGCCCCCTGCGGGGGGCCATCTTCCCCGTTGATCCCCCCTTCTGCCCGCATCTGCCGGGGTTGGGGTAGCCATGCCCGACGCGGGGCGGACTTGCAGTAAAAGGTATCATCATGGGATTCATACTGAGACGCTTTTCCTTCTATCTGGTTGCCTTTCTGGTAGCCGCCACCATCAACTTCCTGTTACCCCGAGCCATGCCAGGCGATCCTGTCTCCGTGATGTTTGCCCGCGCTGGCGCCATGATGGAACCCGCCGCACTGGAAGCGCTCAAGGCCACCTTCGGCTTTGTCGACGGCCCCATCGGCACCCAGTTTCTTACCTATGTGAAGAGTGTCTTCACCTGGGATCTCGGCACCTCGGTGCGCTTCTATCCACAGCAGGTCTCCGACGTGCTGGGCCGCGCCATCGGCTGGACCCTGTTTCTGGTGGGTACCTCCACCATTCTGAGTTTCTCCGTCGGATCCATCGTCGGCATCTTCGCCGCCTGGTATCGCGGCGGCCGGATGGACAGCATCCTCTCCCCACTCACTCTGGTGATGCAGGCGATTCCGCCGGTAGTCGTCTCCCTGCTTGCCCTGTTCCTGTTCGGGGTGAGTCTTGAATGGCTGCCGATTGGCTACGCCTACAGCCCGGAGATCACGCCGGACTGGGGCTGGGAGCACATCAAGAGCATCCTGACCCACGCCATCATGCCGGTCGGCACTCTGGCCATGGTGCAGGTGGGGGGCTTTCTCATCACCATGCGCAACAACATGATCAACCTGCTGGGCGAGGATTACATCACCATGGCCAAAGCCAAGGGGCTCTCCAGCAACCGGGTGATCTTCAACTACGGCGCCCGCAACGCCATTCTGCCCAGCGTCACCGCCCTCTCCATGGCGCTCGGTTTCGTCATCGGTGGCTCCCTCATCACCGAGGTTATCTTCAACTATCCCGGCCTGGGCCTGACCCTCTATCAAGGCATTCTGGCCCGCGACTACCCGCTCATTCAGGGGCAGCTGCTCATCATGACCATCACCATGCTCAGCTTCAACTTCCTGGCCGACGTGCTCTACGTCTTCCTGGATCCCCGTCTGCGTACAGGAGGCAAATAAGATGCGTATGCCGACCATTCTCAAAATCCTGCTGGGCAACAAGAAGGCTGCCTGCGGCCTCGTCATCGTCGTTACCTTCGTACTGATGGCGCTGTTTGCCCCCCTGCTGGCCAGCAACGAGCCTACCAAACGGGTTGCCCGCCCCCACCAGCCGCCCAGCGCCGAGTTCGTGATGGGCACCACCCGCATGGGCCACGATATCTGGTCCCAGTTCACCAACGGCGCTCGGATCTCGCTGCTGGTGGGCTTTAGTGCAGGCCTGCTAGTCTGCACCTTGGCCGTCGCCATCGGCATCACCGCAGGCTACTTTGGCGGTCTGGTGGACGAGTGCCTCACCTTCCTGATGAACGTGGTGCTGGTGATCCCCAACCTCCCCTTGCTGCTGGTGCTGGCGAGCTTTATCGGAGAGGCGTCGCCGGCGGTCATTGCGGTGATAATAGGGTTGACCTCGTGGGCCTATGGCGCGCGGGTCATCCGCGCCCAGACTCTGGCGCTGCGCGAGAAGGAGTTCGTCATCGCCGCCGAAGTGCTGGGTGAACCGGCCTGGCGCATCATTCTGGTGGAGATCCTGCCCAACCTCATCTCCATCATCGGGGTGAGCTTCATCGGCTCCATCATCTACGCCATCGTCACCGAAGCGACCCTGGAGTTCCTCGGCCTCGGCGACCCGACCGTGGTGAGCTGGGGCATCATGCTCTACAACGCCCAGACCTCCAGCGCCATTCTGGTCGGCGCCTGGTGGGAGATTCTGGCCCCCTGCTTTGCCATCGCCACTCTGGGCGCCGGCCTGGCCCTGCTCAACTTCGCCATCGACGAGATCGCCAACCCGCAGCTGCGCTCCCACAAGGGGCTCAACCGCTGGAAAAAACTCGCCGCGCCAACCCCTTCTGCGGTATCAGCTGTACAGGAGAAGACAGCATGAACAAGCACCCCCTGCTGTCAGTACGCAATCTTTGCGTCGACTACATCACCGAAAATGGTGACGTGCGCGCCGTCAACTCGGTGAGCTTCGATATCAAACAGGGCGAGATCTTCGGTCTCGCCGGCGAGTCGGGCTGCGGTAAATCCACCGTCGCCTTCTCGGTAGCCCGGCTGCACAAGCCGCCGGCCTACATCAGCGGCGGCGAGATCCTGTTCAAGGGGGAGAACATCCTCCACTACGGTGACGAGCGGCTGCGCTCCTACCGCTGGCAACAGGTGTCGGTGGTGTTCCAGTCCGCCATGAACGCCCTGAACCCTGTGCTGCGGATGGAGGAGCAGTTCTGCGACGTGCTGCTGGCCCACAACCCCGGCATGACCCGTTACGAGGCGATCAAGCGCGCCCAGGAGCTGCTCACCATCGTCGATATCCACCCGAGCCGGCTCAAGGATTATCCGCACCAGTTCTCCGGCGGCATGCGCCAGCGGCTGGTGATCGCCATCGCCATGGCGCTCAACCCCGAGCTGCTCATCATGGATGAGCCAACCACGGCGCTCGATGTGGTGGTACAGCGGGAGATCCTGCAGAAGGTCTATGCCCTGAAAGAGAAGTTCAACTTCTCCATCCTGTTCATCACCCACGACCTCTCCCTGATGGTGGAGTTCTGCGATCGCATCGGCATCATGTATGCCGGTGAACTGGTGGAGGTGGCTCCTTCCAAGGCGATCCTGACCGCGCCGCTGCACCCCTATACCAGAGGGCTCGGCAACTCCTTCCCGCCCCTGCACGGGCCGAAGAAGGTGCTGGAGGGGATCCCGGGCACCCCGCTCAACCTGCTGGAGGTGCCGGTCGGCTGCCGCTTTCAAGCCCGCTGCGGCAAAGTGCACGATCGCTGCCGTCAGGAGTACACCAAATTGGCCGAGATCCGCCCCGGGCAACAGACCGCCTGCCATCTCTATGACGTGCAGGATGAACAACAAGATCCCCTGATCTATCTGGACAAGGCCGCTGGCTGTTAAGGATGTCTGTCATGCAAATCGCCAAAACCGATGCACCCATCATCGAAGTCCAGCATCTCTACAAGGACTTCCCCGTCAACTCCAATGCCATCAAGAGTGGCAAGATGCGGGCACTCTCCGACATCACCTTCAACCTGCACCGGGGCCGTGCCCTGGCGGTAGTGGGGGAGTCGGGCTCCGGCAAGAGCACCATCGCCAAGATCATCGCCAAGATGTACAAGCTCAGTGCCGGGCGCATTCTCTATCGCGGCCACGATCTGGAGGAGTTCAACAAGGGCACCGCCCTGCTGGATTATCGCCAGAGCGTGCAGATGGTGTGGCAAGATCCGTTCGGTTCGCTCAACCCGACCCACACCATCTATCACCACATCGCCCGCCCCCTGCTGCTGCACAGCAAGGTGATCGACAAGAGAGATCTGCCCGACATGGTCTATGCCCTGCTGGAGAAGGTCGGCCTGACCCCCGCCAAAGCGACGGCGGCCAAATATCCGCACCAGCTCTCCGGCGGCCAGCGCCAGCGGGTCAACATCGCCCGCAATCTGGCGGTGGAGGCGGAAGTGGTACTGGCGGACGAGCCGACTTCCATGCTCGACGTCTCCATTCGCATCGGCATCCTCAACCTGATGGAGCAGATGAAGGATGAGCTTGGCGTCTCCATGCTCTACATCACCCACGACATCGCCACCGCTCGCTATGTGGCGGAAGATCTGGCGGTAATGTACGTGGGCCACATGGTGGAGTGGGGCGAGGTGGACGAGATCCTACACCACCCGCAACACCCCTATACCCAGCTGCTCATCTCGGCGGTGCCCGACCCAGAGAAGAGCATCCACGCCGAGCTAGAGGGGGGCCGCAAGGGGGAGATCCCGCTCTGGACACCGGAGTCCTGCGGTTGCCCCTTTGCCGGGCGCTGCAATCAGGCAATGCCTCGCTGCAAGGAGAGTCTGCCAGCCATCACCAGGCTTGCCGACAACCACTTCGTGCGTTGCTACCTCTACGAGTGAGGGTGAGCCTTAGACCGGCCGGACTGCAGAGTCCGGCCATGCCTCGATACGGGGCGGCCATAGCCCCGTGATGTGCCTCACCGCCCGGCGGTGAACCACAGGAGTAATACCTTGATGGAACTCTTGATCAATCAGGTGGGCTACGAGTGCGACGGGCACAAGGTCGCCCTGCTGCAAGCCTCCCCCGCCCATGATCTCGGCGGCTACGTCAGGCTGCAACGCCTTGATGATAGCCAGATCCTGTTTGAAACCCCGCTACAAGCGGCTGGCAGCGTCCCCGGCTGGCAGGGCCGTGCTTACTGGCGCGCCGACTTCTCCGCCTTCAAGGAGCCCGGCCACTATCGGCTGGAGGCGATCACTGCCCAAGGCATTGTCCGCTCGACCCGTTTTGCCATCGGCCAGGATCTGCTGGCCAGCCGCTGCCTCTCCGATATCATTCACTACTTCAAGGGGCAACGCGCCAGCGGCATCTTTGATCGGGCCGACCGCAACGCCCGCCTGTTTGGCACCGACCAGCACAAAGATGTGCACGGCGGCTGGTTCGATGCCAGCGGCGACATGAGCAAGTACCTGAGCCACCTCTCCTACGCCAACTACCTCAACCCCCAGCAGACCCCCATGGTGGTCTGGTCGCTGCTCAAGTGCCGGGAACTGCTGGCCCCGCGCCGCGATATCGACGGGGTGAACCTCTGCAAGCGGCTCAATGACGAGGCGCTGCACGGCGCCGACTTTCTCTGCCGGATGCAGGATGAGTCGGGCTTCTTCTACATGACCCTGTTCGACAAGTGGAGCAAGGATCCCGCCCAGCGCGAGCTGTGCGCCTATGCCACCCAGCAGGGGATCAAATCCGCCAACTGGCAGGCAGGTTTCCGCCAGGGGGGTGGCATGACCATCGCCGCACTGGCCCGCGCTGCCCGCGAGCACATCGGCGGTGACTTCGATACCAACCATTACGCCGAGGCGGCCAAACGCGGCTACCTGCATCTGCGTGAGCACAACCTTGCCTATCTGGACGACGGGGTCGAAAACATCATCGACGACTACTGCGCCCTGCTGGCGGCGGTGGAGCTGACCCGCACCTTCGGCTCCGAGTGGCTGAATGAGGCGAGAGCCCGCGCCAGCAAGCTCTGCGCCCGTCAGCGCATTCATCCGGAGCTGGGTCACTACTGGTCGGCCAACGAGGATGGCTCGCGCCCCTACTATCACGCCGCCGAGGCGGGGCTGCCGGTGCTGGCGCTGCTGGAATATCTGGGCGTAGAGCCGGATCAGGGGCACCAGGCCCGGGTACAAACTGTGGTGGAGCAGGCGCTGGCCGCCGAGTTGGCGCTCTGCGCACGGGCGGGCAACCCCTTCTCCCTCGCCCGCCAATATGTCAAAGGGGTGGATGAAGCGCCGCGCGTCAGCTTCTTTATGCCCCACCACAACGAATCCGGTTACTGGTGGCAGGGGGAGAATGCCCGGCTGGCCTCGCTGGCCGTGATGGCCTTTGCCGCCGCAGCACAGTTGCCCCTACAGAGCAGGTTGCTGCGCACTTTCGGTCAGCACCAGCTCGACTGGATCCTCGGGCAAAACCCCTTCAACACCTGCATGCTGGCCGGTCACGGCATCAACAATCCCGCCTACACCGCCGGTTATCCCAATGCGCAGGGGGGCATCTGCAACGGCATCACCTCAGGGTTTGAGGACGAAAATGAGGTGGCCTTTATTCCAGAGGAGTACAGGGAACGGCTGGATCAGAACTGGCGCTGGGGCGAGCAGTGGATCCCCCATGCAGCCTGGTTTGCCCTGGCCATCAGCTGGCAAAATGCCGCAGGAGGTCAACATGATTGAGTACTGGGTCGGGGTCGATGGCGGTGGCACCCACACCCGCGCCCGCATTCGGGATCGGGCCGGCAAGCTGCTAGGTGAAGGGCGCGCTGCTGGCTCCAATCTGGAGCTGGGGATCCCTCACGCTCATGCCAATGTGCTGGCCGCCATCGCCAGCGCCCGCCTTACGGCCGGACTCGGCATCGAGTGCGAACAACAGATGGGGGTCGGGCTGGCGCTCGCCTCCGCCGAGCTGGCCGACTGCTATCACGCCCTGCTCGAGATGCCCTTCCCCTTTGCAAGCGTGCGGCTCACCTCCGATGCCTTTGGCGCTTGCCTCGGCGCCTTTGGTGGCCGGGAGGGGGCCATCCTGATCGCCGGCACCGGTTCGGTCGGGCTGGTTTATCAGAATCACCAGATCCGCACCTGCTCCGGGCGGGGCTTTCCCATTTCGGATCTCGGCAGCGGCGCCTGGCTGGGCTTACGCGCCATCCAGCAATCCCTGCTCTGCCACGATGGCATCCTGCCCCCCAGCACTCTGGCCATCCGTTTGCTCGACCACTTCAAACGGGATCAGGCCGAGGTAGTGCGCTGGGCTGCTCGCGCCATCCCAGCCGACTTCGGCCGCTTCGCCCCCTGGGTGTTCGATGCGGCCAGCGATGGCGATGAGCTCGCCAACCAGTTGCTGGATGAGACTTGCGCCCAACTCACCACCCTGCTGGAGGGAATGAAGTTGTTGGGTGCCACCGAGATCGCCCTGCTGGGGGGTATCGGCACCCGCCTCGCCCCTCGCCTTGGCGAGCTGAACCTTGTGGCCCCCAGAAGCGATGCACTCGACGGGGCCATCCTGTTTGCCCAATCAGAGGATTACCCATGTCTACACCCCTGATCCACTCCCGGGTCACCCGACGTGACGGCGAGGATGTCTGGTTTGCCTTCACCCTGTCCAACCTGCCGGTAGAGGCGTGGAAGCTACACTTCTGTCTGGCACGCCATATCGACCCGGAATCGCTACAAGGGGGCGAGCTTGAACGCCAGAGCGGTAGCTACAAGGTGCTGATCCCGCAGGCTGGCAGCAACGAGATCCTGTTTTGCTGCCGCCAGACCCCCATCAAGAAGATCTCCGACATGCCGCAGGGCTTCTTTCTCAGCCTGCCGGAGGCGACCACGGGTGCCCAGCTGCTGCCGGTGACCCTGGCCGCAGAGGAGCTGGGGCTGGAAAACCCGCTCACCCGCAAGCCAGACCTGCCGGACGTCGAGCCGCTGCCCGGCATAGTGCCGCAGCCCGCACATCTGACGCTGCAGGAGGGGTATTTTCGCCTCGCCGAGCGGGCCCACGTGAGCGCCATCCGCGATATCAGCGGCTTGCTTGACCACTTCAACGAACTTACATCGCTGGCACTGGAGCAGGATCACGACGCCGAGATCAGGCTGGTTGAGACAGCACTGGCCCCCGAAGCCTACCGGCTCACCATCACCGAAGAGGAGATAGTGATTGCCGCTGCGGGCGAGAGTGGCTGGCGCCACGCTCTGGTCACGCTGGCCCAGTGGTATCTGCAGCACGGCGAGAGCCTACCCTGCCTGACGCTGGAGGACAGCCCGCGCTTTGGCTTTCGCGCCATCTTTCTCGACTGTGCCCGCCACTTTCACAGCACGGCGACCATCAAGCGGCTGCTCAAGCTGATGAGCCTCTACAAGTTCAACCGCTTCCACTGGCATCTGACCGATGACGAGGGGTGGCGCCTCGAGATTAACGCCTTCCCCGAGCTCACCACGGTGGGTGCCTGGCGCGGCCATGATCTGGCCATAGATCCGCAGCTGAGCGGCGGCCCCAGTCCCTACGGTGGCTACTACACCCAGAGCGAGGTGCGCGAGCTGGTGGCCTATGCCGCCGGACTTGGTATCACCATCATCCCCGAAATCGACATTCCGGGGCACTGCCACGCCGCCATCAAGGCGCTGCCGGAGCTGCTGGTGGAAGAGGCTGATCGCTCCCGCTACCGCTCGGTGCAGCACTTTGACGACAATGTGCTCAACCCGGCGCTGCCCGGCACCTACCGTTTTCTGGAAGCGGTGCTGGACGAGGTGTGCGAGCTCTTCCCCGGCTCCCAGATCCACATGGGGGGAGATGAAGTTCCAAGCGGCGTCTGGACCGACAGTCCCGCCTGCCAGCAACTGATGATCGAGCAGGGTTACGCCGACTGCCGCGAACTGCAGGGCCATCTGCTGCGCCACTGCCAGCGCTATCTGGCCGCCAGAGGCAAACAGATGATCGGCTGGGAGGAGATCCTGCATGGGGACAAGGTGAGCCGCAAAGCGGCCATCTGCGCCTGGACCAGCTTTCAGGCGGGACTGGATGCGGCCGCAGCCGGTTATCCGGTGGTGATGGCGCCCGCCCAGTACCTCTATCTGGATCTCGCCTGGAGCGCCGATATTCACGAACCCGGCCTCTACTGGGCGGGCACCCTCAATCTGGAGCAGATCTACTCGTGCGATCCTGCCCCAGCCGATTTCCATGCCAGCGATAACATCCTCGGGGTGCTGAGCCCCTTGTGGTCAGAATTGATCACCTCGCGCGATCGTCTCGACTACATGTTGTTTCCGCGCATGCTGGCCACGGCCGAGGTGGCCTGGAGCGAGCCCGCCCGCAAGGGGTGGGAGCACTTCGCCGCCCGGCTGCCCGGCCAGCTGCAGATCCTCGACCAGCTGCAGGTGCGCTACCGGATGCCACAGAGGTAATGTTGTCTTTACTTTGGCGGCCCTCAGGCCGCCTTTTTTCATTCAGGCCCCACCATCCCCTGATATCAGATATTCCACCCTCTGCCACGCCTTGCTCCCGGCCCTGCCGAGAAGCCACAATGACCCATCCACCCAACGGCAACAGCAGCATATCCATGTATCACCCCTCCCATGAAAAAGTGGCCAGAATCGAGGCGATTATCGCGCTTATTCCTGCTGGCAAGGTGGCCAGCTACGGTCAGGTAGCCGATCTGGCGGGTCTGCCCGGGCGGGCAAGGCTGGTAGGCAAGGTGCTGCGGGAGACCGACAAGGTGCTGCCCTGGCATCGGGTGCTGGGCGCTGCCGGTACCATCTCGTTGCCCAAAGGGTCTGAAGGATTTGCCACCCAGGTCGGCTTGTTGCAGGAAGAGGGGGTTGTCGTGATTGGCGGGCGAGTCAGAATGCGGGATTGGCAGTGGCAGCCCGACCTGGCCGAGCTGCTGTTTTTACTGCCGTTTTGAGGTTGTTCTCACCTGAAGTGGTGATTGTTGGGCTGACGCTTACTCCAGCGGAGCCAGGATCTCGTCACTGCGTACCTGCACCGGAATGGTCTCATCTTCGCGCTGCAACAGCACCAGCAAACTTTGCCGATCCACTTCCAGCACATAGGCCGCCCCTTCACGGGTCATGCAGCTCATGCCCGGCCGGATCTCGTGTATCTCCATCACCACCTCCCTGTTACAACGCTGCACTCCTTGCAGCTGGTACTCAGTATATGCTGCTCAACAAGTAAAGAGGCCCCTTGTCGGAGCCTCTTTCTCATCAGGCTTTCTTCGCCTTTGGCAAACTCTCTTGCCAGGTACCGTTATCGTAGTGAGCGGTCCAGCCGGTCGCCTTGCCGTTGACCTCGGTCATTACGTACTGCTCCTTGGTCTTGCGACTGAAGCGCACGATGGCCGGGTTGCCATCCGGATCGGTGAGCGGGGCTCCCGCCAGATACTTGTGCTTGGCCGAGATGCGATCCTTGAAGCGCTTGAGCTCCTCCACCAGCGGCGCGCGGGTCTCGCGGGATTTGGGGAAGTTGCTGGCCGCCAGGAACAGACCGGCAGCCCCGTCACGCAGCACGAAATGGGCATCGGACTGGGTGCACTTGAGCTCGGGCAGCGGTACCGGATCCTCTTTCGGCGGCGCGATGTCACCGTTTTTCAGGATCTTGCGGGTGTTCTTGCAAGTCTCGTTGGTACATCCCATGTACTTGCCGAAACGGCCGTTCTTGAGCTGCATCTCGCTGCCACAGCGGTCACACTCGATGCTCGGCCCTTCGTAGCCCTTGAGCTTGAACTGACCTTTTTCAATTTCGTAGCCATCGCAATCGGGGTTGCGACCACAGACGTGCAGCTTGCGGCTGTCGTCGATGATGTAGGCATCCATCGCGGTGCCACAGACGCCACAGCGGTGCTTGGCACGCAGCGCCTCGGTTTCCGCCTCTTCGCCGTCAGTGGCAGAGACGAATTCGTCAGCAGAGACCAGGTTGATGGTCTTCTTGCAGCGCTCTTTCGGCGGCAGGGCATAACCGGAGCAGCCGAGGAATACACCTGTGGTGGCGGTACGGATACCCATCTTGCGCCCGCAATCAGGGCAGTCGATATCGGTCAGCACCATCTGGTTGGCACGCATGCCACCCTCTTCCGGCGCCTTGTCCGCTTTCTCCAGCTCATGGGTAAACTCGGCGTAGAAGGCATCCAGCACCTTCTTCCACTCGAGGCTCCCTTCAGCGATGCCATCGAGCTTGTCTTCCATCTTGGCGGTGAACTCGTAGTTCATCAGCTCGACGAAGTTCTCAACCAGACGGTCGGTGACGATCTCGCCCATCTTCTCGGCGAAGAAACGGCGACTATCGACCCGCACATACCCACGATCGACGATGGTGGAGATGATGGAGGCGTAGGTAGAGGGACGACCGATGCCGCGTTTTTCCAGCTCACGCACCAGCGCCGCTTCGGTGAAGCGTGCAGGCGGCTTGGTGAAGTGCTGGCGCGGATCCAGCTTGACCAGCTTCAGAACCTCGCCGACAGTCACTGCCGGCAGCTGGCTATCTTCGCCCTTGCGACCCATCGGCGGCAGCGCCTTAGTCCAACCGGCGAAGCGCAGGGTACGGCCACGGGCCTTGAGCTCGAACTCGCCCGCCTTGACGGTCAGAGTAGAGGAGTCGTACTGAGCCGGGGTCATCTGGCAGGCGACGAACTGACGCCAGATGAGGTCGTACAGGCGCATCGCATCCGGTTCCATCCCTTCCAGCATCTCGGCCGTGACCAGCACGCTGGAGGGGCGGATCGCCTCGTGGGCCTCCTGGGCATTGGCCTTGGCGCCGTAGAGGTTAGGCTCGGCCGGCAGGTAGGCTGCGCCATACTGCTCGCCGATATATTCCCGCACCGCGTCCACCGCCTCTTTGCTGAGGTTGGTGGAGTCGGTACGCATATAGGTGATGTAACCCGCTTCATAGAGACGCTGGGCCATCATCATGGTCTTCTTGACCCCGAAGCTCAGCCGGGTAGAGGCCGCCTGCTGCAGAGTCGAGGTGATGAAAGGAGCAGAAGGCTTGGAGCCGGTCGGCTTGTCTTCCCGGTTTACGACCTTGTAGTCGACCCCTTCCAGCGCTGCGACGGCGGCAAAGGTCTCGGCCTGGGTTACCGGCTTGAAGTCGGCGCCGTTGCGGCTGACCACTTCCATGCGCAGCTCGCTCTTCTCGGCGGTCAGCAGGTCGGCGTTGAGATCCCAGAACTCGACCGGCACGAATGCCTTGATTTCGCGCTCTTTATCGACGATGAGACGCACTGCGACGGACTGCACCCGACCTGCAGAGAGGCCGCGCGCCAGCTTTTTCCACAGCAGCGGAGAGACCATGTAGCCCACGACGCGGTCGAGGAAACGACGGGCCTGCTGAGCGTTGACGCGGTCAATGTTGAGCTCGGAGGGCTGGGCAAACGCCTCCTTGATGGCGGTTTTGGTGATCTCGTTGAACACCACGCGCTTGTAGCGGCTCTCATCGCCACCGATGATCTCGCGCAGGTGCCAGGCGATCGCTTCCCCTTCTCTATCCAAGTCGGTTGCGAGATAGATGGTGTCGGCCTTCTCGGCCAGACTCTGCAACTCGCTGACCACCTTCTCCTTGCCGGGCAAAATCTGGTAGTTGGCCTGCCAGCCCGCAGTCGGGTTGATCCCCATCCGGGCAAACAGGGCTTTGCGCTCCTTGGCTGCCTTTTCGGTTTCGCTCAACTTGATACCGCGAATGACGGGTTTCTTGGGCTCGGTGCTGGCGCTGCCGCTGGTGGGCAGATCGCGAACATGACCCACGCTGGATTTCACCACGTAGTCCTTGCCCAGATATTTGTTGATGGTCTTGGCCTTGGCCGGAGACTCCACTATGACCAGTGATTTGCCCATGCTGTAACTATTATCCTCATTGCACCCGACGGGGTTGGTGTGCGGTTTTGTGGGGCTGTATAAGAGATTTGACGGGAAAAAGCAATCTTGTGACTCAATTTGCCTGACCAGCCCCTACCGCGCTGCTTCTTTATTTATTAATGCGAAGGGTCAGCGTCGGGTGCAACCGCTTTTTCATTTTTCTGCCATACGGCCCCTCTTTTTATATCTGAAACGACATAAAAACGTCTGCTGGTTACCGGCTTGTTACAAAAACATAAAATCTCTTTATAATGGCCCCACCCCGACGCATTGTGCGCGGAAGGAATCCGCTACCCATCATAAAAATCGAAAGGATGTACTCAATGAAGCACTTCGAGGTCAATTTCGACGGACTGGTCGGTCCGACCCACAACTACGCCGGTCTCTCCTACGGCAACGTCGCCTCCCAGAACAACGCCCAGGAAGCCTCCAACCCGAAAGAGGCGGCCAAGCAGGGGCTACGCAAGATGAAGGCGCTGACCGAGCTCGGCATGACCCAGGGGGTGCTGGCGCCACAAGAGCGCCCCGATCTTGCCACCCTGCGCCGCCTCGGCTTTACCGGCAGCGATGCCCGGGTGCTGGAACAGGCCGCCAAACAGGCTCCTGCCGTACTGGCCGCCTGCTATTCGGCCTCCAGCATGTGGACTGCCAACGCCGCCACCGTCTCCCCGAGTGCCGATACTCAGGATGGTCGAATTCACTTCACCCCCGCCAACCTGACCAACAAGTTTCACCGCTCCCTCGAGCCGGATGTCACTGGCCAGATCCTGCGCGCCGTGTTCAATAACGAGCGCCATTTCAGTCACCACCTCCATCTGCCGGAGAACGACCACTTCGGCGACGAGGGGGCGGCCAACCATACCCGGCTCTGCCGCGCCTATGGCGAAGCGGGGGTCGAGCTGTTCGTCTATGGCCGCAGCGCCTTTGATCTCTCCCGCCCGGCACCGAAGCGCTATCCGGCCCGCCAGACTCTGGAGGCGAGTCAGGCCATCGCCCGCCTGCATGGTCTTGATGAGGAGAGCGTGGTCTTTATCCAGCAAAATCCAGAGGTGATCGATCAGGGGGTATTCCACAACGACGTGATCGCTGTGGGAAACCAGAACGTGCTCTTCTTCCACCAGCAGGCATTTCTCAACACCGAGCAGGCGCTGGCCGAGGTGCAGACCAAGTTTGGCGAAGGGGAGCTGCACTTTATCGAGGTGCCGACCACCGAGGTCTCGGTGCTGGATGCAGTGAAATCCTATCTGTTCAACACCCAGATCCTCACCCTGCCCAATGGCGAAATGGCGATCATCGCCCCTACCGAGTGCCGCGACAATCCGGCGGTGTCGGCGTACCTGAACAAGCTGCTGACTATGAACACACCGATCAAGGCCGTTCACTACATGGACGTCAAGCAGAGCATGCGTAATGGCGGCGGCCCCGCCTGTCTGCGGCTACGGGTCGCCATGAACGATGCCGAACTCGCGGCTGTCAATCAGGCCTGCCTGATCAACGACAGCCAGTTCACCCGCCTCGATGGCTGGGTCGATCGCCACTATCGTGACCGCCTGACCCTGGACGATCTGCGTGATCCGACCCTTGTGCAGGAGTCTCGCAGCGCACTGGACGAGCTGACCCAGATCCTGAAACTGGGGTCCATCTACCCGTTCCAGCGCTAATCATCGCACCAGAGATCAAGCTCAATTCAGCAAAAGACCGCCATGTCAGGCGGTCTTTTTGTCTGTCCCTCAACGAATGCTGAATTTTTCGACCAGAGCCCGCAACGGGACTGCATAGAAAAGCAGCGCACAACTTGCTGATAAGTCTGAATTTTGAGCACGATGTATCAAAAAATCGACGAACAGTCATTTTTTGCTGCCAGAAACACATCAAGGGGTTCACAAAGAGCGAAGATCTGTTAGTATGCG
>NZ_CAWMDN010000129.1:0-3150 GCF_963866575.1 Aeromonas sp. L_1B5_3 | reverse complement strand
GCTCTTTAACAATCTGGAAAGCTGATTTAAAAAGTAGTTCTCAAACATTTGTTACAAGTGCTTTGGAAACTTCTTGGCGAAAACCAAATTTTATTTGGTCCTTGTTGTACAACAACAAGCTGTGCCGGTTTCACCGACACTTCTTGGGGTTGTATGGTTAAGTGACTAAGCGTACATGGTGGATGCCTTGGCAGTCAGAGGCGATGAAGGACGTACTAACCTGCGATAAGCTGTGAGAAGTCGGTAAGAGACGCTATTACTCACAGATTTCCGAATGGGGAAACCCACCCGAGATAACTCGGGTATCTGTTACTGAATACATAGGTAACAGAGGCGAACCGGGAGAACTGAAACATCTAAGTACCCCGAGGAAAAGAAATCAACCGAGATTCCCTCAGTAGCGGCGAGCGAACGGGGATTAGCCCTTAAGCATCTTGGAAGTTAGTGGAACGGTCCTGGAAAGGCCGGCGATACAGGGTGATAGCCCCGTACACGAAAACAACCTTGATGTGAAATCGAGTAGGGCGGGACACGTGACATCCTGTCTGAATATGGGGGGACCATCCTCCAAGGCTAAATACTCCTGACTGACCGATAGTGAACCAGTACCGTGAGGGAAAGGCGAAAAGAACCCCTGTGAGGGGAGTGAAATAGAACCTGAAACCGTGTACGTACAAGCAGTGGGAGCCCTTCGGGGTGACTGCGTACCTTTTGTATAATGGGTCAGCGACTTACATTTTGTAGCGAGGTTAACCGTATAGGGGAGCCGTAGGGAAACCGAGTCTTAACTGGGCGTCTAGTTGCAAGGTGTAGACCCGAAACCGGGTGATCTAGCCATGGGCAGGTTGAAGGTTGAGTAACATCAACTGGAGGACCGAACCCACTAACGTTGCAAAGTTAGGGGATGACCTGTGGCTGGGGGTGAAAGGCCAATCAAACTCGGAGATAGCTGGTTCTCCCCGAAAGCTATTTAGGTAGCGCCTCGGACGAATACTACTGGGGGTAGAGCACTGTTTGGGCTAGGGGGTCATCCCGACTTACCAACCCCATGCAAACTCCGAATACCAGTAAGTACTATCCGGGAGACACACGGCGGGTGCTAACGTCCGTCGTGAAGAGGGAAACAACCCAGACCGCCGGCTAAGGTCCCAAAGTTCTGGTTAAGTGGGAAACGATGTGGGAAGGCTCAGACAGCTAGGATGTTGGCTTAGAAGCAGCCATCATTTAAAGAAAGCGTAATAGCTCACTAGTCGAGTCGGCCTGCGCGGAAGATGTAACGGGGCTCAAACCAGGCACCGAAGCCGCGGATTTGCACTTAGTGCAAGTGGTAGGGGAGCGTTCTGTAAGTCTGCGAAGGTGTATCGAGAGGTATGCTGGAGATATCAGAAGTGCGAATGCTGACGTAAGTAACGATAAAGGGGGTGAAAAGCCTCCTCGCCGGAAGACCAAGGGTTCCTGTCCAACGTTAATCGGGGCAGGGTGAGTCGACCCCTAAGGTGAGGCCGAAAGGCGTAATCGATGGGAAGCAGGTTAATATTCCTGCACGACTTGTAATTGCGATGGGGGGACGGAGAAGGCTAGGTGGGCCAGGCGACGGTTGTCCTGGTGAAAGTGCGTAGGCGGTACCTTTAGGTAAATCCGGAGGTGCAACGCTGAGACACGAGACGAACACACTACGGTGTGGAAGCCATTGATGCCCTGCTTCCAGGAAAAGCCTCTAAGCTTCAGATTACAAGTCATCGTACCCCAAACCGACACAGGTGGTCGGGTAGAGAATACCAAGGCGCTTGAGAGAACTCGGGTGAAGGAACTAGGCAAAATAGTACCGTAACTTCGGGAGAAGGTACGCTCTTGTTGGTGAAGTCCCTTGCGGATGGAGCTGACGGGAGTCGCAGTGACCAGATGGCTGGGACTGTTTATCAAAAACACAGCACTCTGCAAACACGAAAGTGGACGTATAGGGTGTGACACCTGCCCGGTGCCGGAAGGTTAATTGATGGGGTTAGCGCAAGCGAAGCTCTTGATCGAAGCCCCGGTAAACGGCGGCCGTAACTATAACGGTCCTAAGGTAGCGAAATTCCTTGTCGGGTAAGTTCCGACCTGCACGAATGGTGTAACCATGGCCATGCTGTCTCCACCCGAGACTCAGTGAAATCGAATTCGCCGTGAAGATGCGGTGTACCCGCGGCTAGACGGAAAGACCCCGTGAACCTTTACTACAGCTTGGCACTGAACATTGAACCTACATGTGTAGGATAGGTGGGAGGCTTTGAAGGCGTGACGCCAGTTGCGCTGGAGCCGTCCTTGAAATACCACCCTTGTATGTTTGATGTTCTAACGCAGGCCCATGAATCTGGGCCGCGGACAGTGCCTGGTGGGTAGTTTGACTGGGGCGGTCTCCTCCCAAAGAGTAACGGAGGAGCACGAAGGTTGGCTAATCCTGGTCGGACATCAGGAGGTTAGTGCAATGGCATAAGCCAGCTTAACTGCGAGACGGACAGGTCGAGCAGGTACGAAAGTAGGTCATAGTGATCCGGTGGTTCTGAATGGAAGGGCCATCGCTCAACGGATAAAAGGTACTCCGGGGATAACAGGCTGATACCGCCCAAGAGTTCATATCGACGGCGGTGTTTGGCACCTCGATGTCGGCTCATCACATCCTGGGGCTGAAGTCGGTCCCAAGGGTATGGCTGTTCGCCATTTAAAGTGGTACGCGAGCTGGGTTCAGAACGTCGTGAGACAGTTCGGTCCCTATCTGCCGTGGGCGTTGGATGATTGAAGGGAGTTGCTCCTAGTACGAGAGGACCGGAGTGAACGAACCTCTGGTGTTCGGGTTGTCACGCCAGTGGCACTGCCCGGTAGCTAAGTTCGGAATCGATAACCGCTGAAAGCATCTAAGCGGGAAGCGAGCCCTGAGATGAGTCATCCCTGACCCCTTGAGGGTCCTAAAGGGCCGTTGGAGACCACAACGTTGATAGGTGGGGTGTGTAAGCGCGGCGACGTGTTGAGCTAACCCATACTAATTACCCGTGAGGCTTAACCATACAACACCCAAGAAGTGTTCTAAGGCTTGTAGCAAATACGAACGAATTACTTACGTCAGCTTTCTCAGATTGAAGATTTTTGCCTGGCGGCAATAGCGCCGTGGAA
>NZ_CAWMDN010000128.1:0-823 GCF_963866575.1 Aeromonas sp. L_1B5_3 | reverse complement strand
GGCCAGCGGGGAGAGGGGGGGGGGCCGGTTTCCCGGCCTAAACCCCTCAGGAGGCGCTTTCTGGCGTTTCTGGCGCATCCCCAAAGGGCAACCCCGCCTGACCCGGCATCGGCGCGTCTGCGGCTTTCTGGGGCGCTTTGCGGAGCTTCGGGTAGCCCGCCTTGCGCATGGCCTTGGTCAGCGCCTCGATTGCCGCCCAGGTATCCGCCGCCCATGCCTCGGACGGCTCAAAGTCCCCGGCCTTGATCGTGTCGGCAACCTCAACAATACGACTGGCGGCAGACTTAGCGGAATACACTCGGCTTCTCTTTTCTGCTGCCTGTCGTTCTGTTTCGATGTATGACTGTAGTTCTGTTTTTTCTTCGTCTGTCAGATTCTCAATTAGGCCGCCTGACGGCTCGTAAGAATATACGTCAATAGACCCCATCATCTTGACGATGGCGCGGCGTTTTTCCTTGTCATACCCCCGGTAGGCGAGCACCTGAACCCGGCGACCTTGGCGCTTAAACTGCATGGCGGTTTCTCCGTTTGACTGTGTCATTATATTATAGTTCGACAGTCGCACGCTGTCGAGTATTTATTGTCGGCCTCTTTTTCAATCCGACCGTCGAACTCAAATAGGTTTGCACTGTCGGATTGAGTAACGCTCGACAGTCTGCCGTTCTTGCGATACCATAGTTGCATTGTATCAGTTCGCCCCGGCGCCTTGCCCACCCCCTCTCCCCGCTGGCCCATTACCGCCCTTGGGCGGTCGGGCCGAGAGCGCAGCGAGCGGGCCGGGTGGGTGGCTGTTCGGTGCTTGCATGGAGACTGTCTCTTATAC
>NZ_CAWMDN010000127.1:0-65150 GCF_963866575.1 Aeromonas sp. L_1B5_3 | reverse complement strand
GAGATGTGTATAAGAGACAGGGTTGGTACTGTTTCTGGGTTGTGCAGGTTTTGTCGCCAAGGGGCTGATCGAACTGGGCTGGGAAGGCTCAGGACTAGGCTAACAATTTTCATCTGTGATGTATGGCCAAACAGCAAACTGATCGAACAACACTGGATCTGTTCGCAAACGAGAAGCGCCCCGGCAGGCCAAAGACCAACCCACTCCCCCGCGAGACCCAACTCAAGATCAACAAGCGTAACCAGCTTAAGCGCGATCGGGAGAATGGGCTGAAGCGGGTAGAGTTAAAGGTGGAGGCCGAGTTGCTGGAGCGCCTGAACCAACTTGCGTTGCAACAGAACATCAGCCGAGCCGAGCTGATCCAATCTATCCTGAAGCAACAGATTGAGTCCGCCTTTGCGGTGGATATTGCAGTCTGAGCGTCAAGCATTAACACCAAATACGGGTAACTAAACACTATGGCAAGTGTAGGTCTGTTTTTTGGCAGCGATACCGGTAACACCGAAGCTGTCGCCAAGATGATCCAGAAAGAGCTGGGCAAAAATCTGATTGAAGTCCGTGACATCGCCAAGAGCAGCAAGGCCGACATCGAGAACTTCGATCTGCTGATGTTCGGCATCCCGACCTGGTACTACGGCGAAGCACAGGCCGACTGGGACGACTTCTTCCCCGATCTGGGCGAAATCGACTTCACCAACAAGCTGGTTGCCATCTTCGGTTGTGGCGATCAGGAAGACTACGCCGAGTACTTCCTCGACGCCATGGGTACCCTGCGCGACATCGTTGAAGCCAAAGGCGCCATCATCATCGGTCACTGGCCGACTGCCGGTTACGAATTCGAAGCCTCCAAGGCGCTGGTAGATGACAAGCATTTCGTTGGTCTGGGCATCGACGAAGATCGTCAGCCTGAATTGACCGCCGAGCGCGTCAAAGGCTGGTGCAAACAGTTGCACGAAGAGATGTGCCTGGGCGAGCTGGAGTAATCTCCTCCCCCTGCTTGCAGCAACAAGGGCCCCGTCTGGGCCCTTGTTCTATCTGCAATTTGCTGCCGTTCACTCTCCCCTGTGCTCGGGTTTGGCCCGCACATAGAGGGTACGTTTCACCTGCGCCACCAGCTCTCCCTGACCGTCCTGCACCGTCACCTCGAATTCGGGAAAGTACTTGATACCCCCCTCGGTCGCCGCCACGATTTCGGCCAGCTTGCCGTCGCTCAGGTTGAATTCCGCCACCAGCTTGCCCTTGCCCGGTTTGATGTAGTTGATGCTGCCCGCCTTGTCCCAGACGTAATAACGGTTCTTGAAGTAGCCCATCAGCATCAGCGGATAGATGGGATCTGTCATGGCAAACATGCTGCCGCCAAACTGGGTGCGGTTGGCATTCTTGTTCCACCAGCGGGATTTCAGGGTGACCCGGCAGTAGCGAAAATCATCGCTCAGGGTCTCTATCTTGATGCCGGCGCCCCAGAAAGGGGGCCAGGCATTGAGGGCGCGGCGCACCCAGGCCGCGTTGTCAAAAAGCCAATCCATGGATCTCATCCGACCAGACATGTGAAAGTTACATCTTATCAACATCTGCCATCCCGGCAAGTCGATCAAGGTGATTGATTATTTCAATCCAGACCCGGATGAGTGGCTAAACCCTTTGAATTTGCGGGTTTATTTTTAGGGATGCAACGACCTATAATGACAGGCCAAGCGAGTTGAAGGTTGCCATTCCCGCGGCAGTCCATCAGAATAAACCCCACCTTCGAGAATGCGAATAAGTAGAATATGGCAGACAACAACCAAGCGTTAAAAAAGGCCGGGCTCAAGATCACCTTGCCCCGGGTCAAGATCCTGGAAATCCTGCAACAGCCGGACTGCCAACACACCAGTGCCGAAGATCTCTATAAACGCCTGATCGATCTGGGTGAAGAGATTGGCCTCGCCACCGTCTACCGCGTTCTCAACCAGTTTGATGATGCCGGTATCGTGACCCGCCATCACTTCGAAGGGGGCAAGTCGGTATTCGAGCTGGCGACTCAGGAGCACCACGACCATCTGGTTTGCCTGGACTGCGGCAAGGTGATCGAGTTCTCCGACGAGGTGATTGAGCAGCGCCAGAGCGAAATCGCCAAAAAGCACAATATCCGTCTCACCAACCACAGTCTCTACCTTTACGGTCACTGTGCCAGCGGTGAGTGCAAGCACGACGACTGAGTCGGCTGCAACATCAGATCACGGACAATAAAAAAGCCAGCATCAGCTGGCTTTTTTATTGTTCGAAACAGGATAGAAGCACAATGGAGGGCAGAGTCTCCCCTGCCCCACTGTATCAGCCTTCTACCTTGCCCCAGGAGTCGCGCAGGGCAACAGTGCGGTTGAACACCAGATGCTCCGGGCTGGAGAGCTTGTTGTCGGCGCAGAAGTAGCCTTCGCGCTCGAACTGGTAAGCCTGCTCCTGCTTGGCGTTCTTGAGCGAAGCCTCGACACGGGCACCCTCGATGATCACCAGAGATTCCGGGTTCAAAGCCGCTTCGAAGTCCTCTTCGGCACCCGGGTTCGGCACCTTGAACAGACGGTCGTAGAGACGCACTTCTGCCGGCAGGGAGTGAGTGGCGCTGACCCAGTGGATCACCCCTTTCACCTTGCGGCCATCGGCCGGATCCTTACCCAGAGTCTCGGGGTCGTAGCTGCAGTAAATACAGGTAACCTTGCCGTCGGCATCCTTCTCGATGCGCTCGGCCTTGATGACGTAGGCATTGCGCAGACGCACTTCCTTGCCCAACACCAGACGCTTGAACTGCTTGTTGGCTTCTTCTTTGAAGTCGGCTTCGTCGATGAAGATTTCGCGGGTAAAGTTCAGCTCGCGGGTACCCATCTCGGCGTTGCTCGGGTGAGCCGGGGCGGTCAGCACTTCATCGGCAGCCAGGTTCTCGATCACCACCTTCACCGGGTGCAGCACGGCCATGGCGCGCGGCGCATTCTCGTTGAGGTCTTCACGGATGCAGGCTTCCAGCATGCTCATCTCGACGATGTTGTCCTGCTTGGTCACGCCGATGCGCTTGCAGAACTCGCGGATGGAGGCAGGAGTGTAACCACGGCGACGCAGACCGGAGACGGTCAGCATGCGCGGGTCGTCCCAGCCATCAACGTGCTTCTCGGTCACCAGCAGGTTCAGCTTGCGCTTGGACATGACGGTGTATTCGAGGTTCAGACGAGAGAACTCGTACTGACGCGGGTGACAGTCGATGGTGATGTTGTCCAGCACCCAGTCGTACAGACGACGGTTGTCCTGGAACTCCAGAGTACAGATGGAGTGGGTGATCCCTTCCAGGGCGTCCGAGATGCAGTGAGTGAAGTCATACATCGGGTAGATGCACCACTTGTCACCGGTCTGGTGGTGGTGGGCAAACTTGATGCGATAGATAACCGGATCGCGCATCACCATGAAGGGAGAAGCCATGTCGATCTTGGCGCGCAGGCAGACGGAGCCCTCGGCAAACTCGCCGTTCTTCATCTTCTCGAACAGGGCCAGGTTCTCTGCCACGCTGCGGTCGCGGAACGGGCTGTTCTTGCCCGGCTCGGTCAGGGTGCCGCGGTACTCGCGCATCTGCTCGGGGGAGAGCTCGTCCACATAGGCCAGACCCTTTTCGATCAGTTCAACGGCGTAGCCGTGCAGCTTGTCGAAATAGTCGGAGGAGTAGCAGATCTCGCCGTTCCACTGGAAGCCGAGCCACTGCACGTCCTGCTTGATGGACTCAACGTACTCGATATCTTCCTTCGCCGGGTTGGTATCGTCAAAGCGCAGGTTGCACTGGCCCTGATAGTCGCGGGCGATGCCGAAGTTCAGGCAGATGGATTTGGCGTGGCCGATATGGAGATAACCGTTCGGCTCGGGCGGAAAACGGGTATGCACGCTGCTGTGCTTACCGCTGGCCAGATCTTCATCAATGATCTGACGAATAAAGTTAGTTGGGCTGTTCGCCTGACTCATGGCTCACCTCAAAAAAGCGTCACTGGCGGAAGTTGTGCCGGCTGGCACCCTCATCCCCCCGCCGTCAAGCCGGATATGATCCCTCATTACGCGCCCTGCCTCAACCTGAATTTGGCAGTTCCGGGCTATTGGCGTGCTAAAAAGCGGGTCAAAGCAGCCTCGTAATGCCGGATGTATAAAAAAGCCCCGCACAAGGCGGGGCTGAAAGTGATGAAAAACAAAACAGACAATACACACACAACAAAGGCTCACACGCACAGTCAACCTTTCCCAAATCCGATAGACCATCGCCCTTGGGAAAGGCGGGTCTTGCGACCCACCTTGCGTTACGACATCTGTACTATCAGTTCAGCTCGGTGACGCGGCTGGTGCGCTTGCCATCGAAGCTGGTGGTACGCAGGTAGACCTTGCCATCAACGGTCGGCTTGGCCGCGGCGTCGTAGGCACTCCAGGTCTTGCCGTCCAAGCTGTACTGGATGGGCAGACCCGGCAGATCCACGTTCGCTTCCAGCACACCGTTCACCACTTTGGCACCCGGTACGGAGAGGCGGTATTCAACACCGGCCTGATCCAGTTTCGGCAGAACGCGCTGACCCAGCACGTTGGCGAACTGGTTCCACTCTTTGTTCAGAGTGGCCTTGTTGACATGCTTGGTCTCGCCGGAGAACTCGCGACCTTTCACATAGTTCAGCTCGAAGCCACCCTTGTGCCATGCGCGCTCGGCCATGGAGAAGATACGCGGGTAAACCATGTACTCGTACTGAGCGTCGGTCCGTACGGTTTCACTCCACTGCTGGCCGGAGATGCCCTTGAACTTGACCGGATCCTGGTCACCCTTGGCCACGAAGGCATTACCGTCGCGGTCAACCGAGGTCTCGGCGTTCTGCGGCAGGTTTTCCGGGGCGAAGGCGAACACCTTGCGGGTGTCGTTGAAACGGGTTGCCCAGTAGTAGCCACGCTCAGCCGGGTGTACCTCGTTCGGGAAGTCGAAGTAGAGGTAATCCGGGTTGGACAGGACCACTTCGTAACCCTTGTGCGCCCACTTCATCGCTTCGTTGAAGCCACCCCAGTAGAGGGTTTCCCAGAAGTTGACACGGGTGTTGTCGGTGGCGAAGTCCTTGGCGCTGTTGGCGTACTTCAGACCATCTTCCCACGCCTGCAGGGTGGAGAAGCCGTGGCCCTTGACCATCTCGCCCACTTCCTTGGCGAAGTAAACCGGCAGTTCAGCAACGTCCTTGATCTTGCCATCGTCGATCATCTTCTGGCACATCGGGGACTTGCCAAACGGCTTGTCCTGCTTGCTGGAGTCGACGTTGCCTTTCCATGCCACCAGCTCTTCTTTCTTGGTTACGGCCGGATCCTGATAACCACCGCCCTGCATGATGTTCTTCGCTTCGTCACCACCGTAGTGCCATGCGGTCAACGGCTGGCCGGCGGCCTGATGCATCTGGGCAACTTCATCCATCACCTTGGCCACGAAGGTGGCAGCACCCGGCTGGCAAGGGTTGATGAAGGACATCTTGTCGTAGAACTGAACCGAGGTGACGTTGGAGGTATCAGCCGGGTCAGTCAGGCGGAACTGGTTGGCTTCGGCTTCTTTGCCTTCAGCCATCAGACGCTTGTAACGCGCTTCCATGGAGACCACGGCGGCACGAGCGTGGGCCGGCATGTTGATCTCGGGGATGACGGTCACACCGCGCGCTCTGGCATAACGCACCAGGTCGATATAGTCGGACTTGCTGTAGAAGCCGGAGCCCTGGTTGTCGCTGGTCGGGCCGGAGCCCAGTTGCGGCAGCAGGCACTTGGTTTCGGAGAGATCGTGGCAACGCTGGCTACCGACCTGAGTCAGTTCCGGCAGACCCGGTATCTCGAGACGCCAGCCTTCATCGTTGGTCAATCCTAAGTGCAGCACGTTGAGCTTCATGGCAGACATCTGGTCAACCAGCTTCTTCATGGTGTCCAGGCTGCGGAAGTGACGAGCCACGTCGGTCTGCATACCGCGGTATTCAAAGCGCGGCGCATCTTCAACGGTCATCTGGCTAACCAGCTTGTCGTTGACCCCCAAGAGGGAGATCAGGGACTGAGCACCCCAGTAGGCGCCTTCGATGTCATGACCCTTGATAACAGTGCCTTTCTTGCCGATGGTCATGTCATAACCTTCGGCCTGCTTGAGCTTGCTGCCCAGCTTGATGGTGACCGGGTAGCCGGTGTCGGAGAGGGTAACACCCAGCTTGGTCAGTTGTGCTTTCAGGGCTTCGGCGCGATCGCTCGGCAGATCCAGGGCATTGAGTTTGATGGTGGAGAAGTCAACCTGCGGGCCAGCCTTGACCACCTGCTTCATCGGGGTCGGCAGGATCTGGTTGTCGACCTTGCCAGCCGGCAGCAGAGTGCTGGTCTGGTTGGCAGCGAAACGGGTCTCGCTGTTCATCAGGATGTTCTTGTCATCCTTGATGCGCTTCCAGCCATCAGCCGGCATCGGCTTCTCGTAGGTGGTGGCATCATCGATGTTGCTCATGCTGGCCAGCACTTTCGGCTCGGCACCTTCGCTGGCGACATACCAGTTCGGCATGATGTCAGATTCGAACAGTACCCAATACTCGACCACCAGCGGTACTTCGACGGTGGCATCCTTGGCGAACCCCTGGAACTTCTCGGTTGGCGTCAAACGATAGAGGTCGCCGGTCAGGTGAGTAATGGTGAACTGGTCGTTGTCCACACGCTGGATGCGGCGGATGGAGGAGACATAGATGCTCCAGTCCTTGGAGGTGACGTCAGCACCGGTGTTGGTCAGGTGCAGCTTGGCAACGCCACAGCTCGCCCACTCGGAGCCCAGAGCCTGGCAATCGAGACCGGCACCGGCGCCATCGTTGGTGACCACTTCATACTTGACCACCAGGTTGTTGGCGAGGGAGTCGACCACGGCTTGCTTGGCGGCATCGGCTGCCTGGACCTGGCTGACGAAAACGGTAGACATGGCAATGGCTAACAGAGAATGTTTCAAGTTCATAACTGCTGCTCTCATTTGAAGTAAAGGTTGGATTTTCTTGGCTTTTTTTATATGGGGCCCCGAGGCGGGGCCCTTAGTTATGTCAACAATGGACTTAGACTTGAGGTGAGCGAGTCGCTCGATTAACGCAGGGCTTTCATCTCACCGGCGATGATTTCGGCCAATGGGCCCAGAATCACCTGCAGGTTCTGCTCACCGAGCTTGACCACACCGGCCGCACCCAGGGCTTTCAGCTTGCGCTCATCGACGATGCTGCGGTCTTTCAGGGTCAGACGCAGACGGGTGATGCAGGCATCGATGGTAACCAGGTTGTCCTGACCGCCCAACACTTCCAGATACTGCTTGGCCAGCTCGGTACGGTTGGTGGACTGGGCAGCAGCCGGAGCAGCAGCTTCATCATCTTCACGACCCGGAGTTTTCAGGTTCAGCTTGGCAATGACTACGCGGAACACTGTGTAGTAGAGGCCGAAGAAGACCAGACCCTGAGGGATCAGCATGTACCAGTTGGTTGCCAGCGGGTTGCGGCTGGAGAGCACCATATCCACCAGACCGGCACTGAAACCGAAACCGGCCATCCAGTGCATGGAGGCAGCGATGAACACGGAGATACCGGTCAGCACGGCGTGGATGACATACAGTACCGGAGCTACGAACATGAAGGAGAATTCGAGCGGCTCGGTTACACCGGTGAAGAAGGATGCAAAGGCAGCAGCGATCATGATGGACGCAACTTTCTCTTTGTTCTCTTTCTTGGCGGAGTGGTAGATGGCCAGAGCGGCACCCGGCAGACCGAACATCATGATGGGGAAGAAGCCAGCCTGGTACATACCGACCACGCCTTTCACCTGATCCAGGCTCTTGCCAGCGGCCAGAGCGGCATCGATGGTAGCCTGACCACCCAGGAAGTTCGGGATGTCGTTGATACCGGCCACGTTGAACCAGAACACGGAGTTCAGGGCGTGGTGCAGACCAATCGGGATCAGCAGACGGTTGAAGAAGGCGTAGATACCGGCGCCGGTGGAGCCCAGGCTCACGATGGACTCACCGAAGGAGACCAGACCACCGTAGATTGCCGGCCATACTGCCATCAGGATGAAAGATACGACGATCATCACGACGGAGGTTACGATCGGTACCAGACGACGACCGGAGAAGAAGGAGAGAGCCTTGTGCAGCTCGACGCTGCTGAAGCGGTTGTACAGCTCAGCGGCGATAACACCACACAGGATACCGACGAACTGGTTGCTGATCTTGGCAAACGCGGCAGGAACCTGCTCCACCGGGATGCTCTTGATCTGGGCCACAGCGCCCGGGCTCAGCAGGGTGGTAACGACCAGGAAGCCGACCAGACCTGCCAGAGCAGCAGAACCGTCTTTATCCTTGGACATACCGTAAGCAACACCGACTGCGAACAGTACGGACATGTTATCAATAATGGCGGCACCCGCTTTAATCAGGAAGGCAGCCAACGCGCTCTCACCACCCCAACCATTCGGGTCAATCCAGTAGCCAACCCCCATCAGGATCGCGGCGGCAGGCAATACCGCTACCGGCACCATCAGGGCACGGCCGATCTTTTGCAAATAACCGAGAATGTTCACGGTTCCTCTCCTTAGTTAATGTTTTTCTAGAAATTAAGTGCTTATCACGTTTGACGCATAAGCCATCAAGGCTTGATTTGCAGTCTAGGGCTTTTATTTCGCTGCGCAAATTAATAAACCGATAATCGTGATCGTTATCACCCAAACAAGATAAAGGTGGTGGATAGATGTGGCTTAGTTCGCAATCTTTATTTACGCTATAAAACAACTTAAATTCGTCTTAGCCCATTGCCACCGTCAAGCCGGTCGCAACCCGACACAGAGGTATCCATATGCGCCTGATTCCGTTGAAGTCCGCCAGCCAAGTAGGCCTGTGGTCTGCCCGTTACATCGTTGACCGTATCAATGCCTTCAAGCCGACAGCAGACCGCCCCTTCGTACTGGGCCTGCCCACCGGTGGCACTCCGCTCAATACCTACAAGCGTCTGATTGAGTTGCACAAGGCTGGCGAAGTGAGCTTCCAGAACGTGGTCACCTTCAACATGGACGAGTACGTCGGCCTGCCGGAAGATCACCCGGAGAGCTACCACAGCTTCATGCACAACAACTTCTTCAGCCACATCGACATCCGTCCCGAGAACATCAACATTCTCAACGGCAATGCCGAAGATCTGGTGGCCGAGTGCAAGCGCTACGAAGACAAGATCAAGTCCTACGGCAAGATCAACCTGTTCATGGGCGGCGTGGGTAACGACGGCCACATCGCGTTCAACGAACCTGCCTCTTCCCTCTCCTCCCGCACCCGGGTCAAGACCCTGACCGAAGATACCCGCATCGCCAACTCCCGCTTCTTCGGTGGCGATATGGAGCAGGTGCCCAAGCTGGCGCTGACCGTGGGTGTCGGCACCCTGATGGATGCGGAAGAGATCATGATCCTGGTGACCGGCCACGGCAAGGCACTGGCTCTGCAGGCCGCCGTGGAAGGCAGCGTCAACCACATGTGGACCATCTCCACCCTGCAACTGCATCCGAAAGGAATGATGGTGTGTGACGAGCCCTCCACCATGGAGCTCAAGGTCAAGACCGTTCGCTACTTCCAGCAGCTGGAAGCCGCCAACATCGGCCGTCTGTAAGGAGCGCCCATGTACGCATTGACCAACTGCACTCTCTATACCGGCAGCTGCGTGCTGACCGGTTACGGGGTGCTTATCGAGGGCGACAAGATTGTCGCCATCTCCCGCGAGGCCGAGCTGCCTGCGGGTATCGAACAGATTGACCTCAAAGGCGCCAATCTGACCGCCGGTTTCATCGACGTGCAGCTCAACGGCTGTGGCGGCGTGATGTTCAATACAGAGATCACCACCGAAACCCTGGCCACCATGCAGGCGGCCAACCTGAAATCCGGCACCACCAGCTTCCTGCCGACCCTGATCACCAGTCCGGATGCGGACATGAAGCAGGCCGTTGCCGTCACCCGTAACTACATGGCCGCCCACCCCAACGAGGTGCTGGGTGTCCATCTGGAAGGTCCCTACACCAACCTCAAGCGCAAGGGTATCCACCCTGCCGCGCAAATCCGCCAGCCAGCGGACGAGATGATCGACTTCTTCTGCGCCAACGCGGACGCCATTGCCAAGATCACCCTGGCACCGGAGCGCAACGATCCGGCCCACGTTCGCCGTCTGGTGGATGCGGGGATCCTGGTCTCTGCCGGCCATACTGCAGCCAGTTATGACCAGGCGATGGCTGGTTTTGACAACGGCATTCGCTTTGCCACCCACCTCTACAACGCCATGACCCCGACCCTCAACGGTCGCGAGCCGGGTGTGGTGGGCGCCATTTATGACCGCAAGGATGTCTACGCTGGCGTCATCGTCGATGGCCACCATGTGCACTGGGCCAACGTGCGTCTGGCACACAAGATCCTTGGTGAGCGACTGGTGCTGGTTACCGATGCCACTGCTGCGGCAGGGGCACCGGAAGGGTTTGAGAAATTTGATTTTTGTGGCACCACCGTCTTTTTGCGCGATGGTCAGTGCATTGACGAGAATGGTACACTCGGCGGCTCCTCCCTCACCATGATTGAAGGGGTGGAGAATCTGGTCAAGCAGGTCGGATTACCGCTCGATGAAGCACTGAGAATGGCCAGCCTCTATCCCGCGCGCGCCATTGGATGGGACTCACGTCTCGGTAGTATCCAGGTCGGTAAAGTAGCCAACCTCACTGTCTTCGATCAGGACTTCACGGTCCGTGGGACCGTGGTTAACGGACACTACACACAACAGTGACATCATGACTGGCGGACAAATAGCAAACGTAGATCTTATCAAGCAGGTCAACAGTGCAGCCGTATATCGGCTCATCGACCTGCAAGGCCCCATCTCGCGGGTCAAAATTGCCGAGTTGAGTCAGCTGGCCCCGGCCAGCGTGACCAAAATAACCCGGCAACTGATCGAGCATGGCCTGATCAAGGAGACCTCTCCGCAAGCCTCCACCGGCGGGCGGCGAGCCATCTCGCTGACCACCATCAAGCATCGCTTTCAGTTTGTCTCCGCCAAGCTGGGCCGTGGCTACCTGCAGCTGAGTCTCTATGATCTCGACGGCAAGGAGCTCGACCAGCACGTCATTCAGGTGACCGAGATCGACCAGCAGCCCGTGGTCGACATGCTGCTGCGGGAAATTGGCGCCTTCATCGACGCCAACGCCGAGCGCAGCCGCAATCTCATCAGCATCGCCCTCACCATGCCGGGTCTGGTCAATCCGGAATCCGGCATGGTCATCTATACCCCCAAGTACCAGATCCGTAATCTGGGACTGGCGAAGCTGCTTGAGAACCACTTTAACCTCCCCTGCTACGTGGGCAACGACACCCGCTCGCTGGCGCTGGCCGAACACTTCTTCGGCGAGTCCCGCGACTGCATGGACTCAATTCTGGTGAGCGTCCACCAGGGCACAGGCTCCGGGATCATCACCAAGGGTCAGGTGTTCCTCGGCCAGAACCGCAACGTCGGCGAGATCGGCCATATCCAGGTCGAGCCGCTCGGCAAGCGCTGCCACTGCGGTAACTTCGGTTGCCTTGAGACCATCGCCTCCAACGAAGCGATCATCGACAAGGTGAAGGAGCTTATCAGCCGCGGCCACCAGAGCTCGCTGCAGGAGAAGCACATCACCATTCAGGAGGTGTGCAAGGCGGCGCTGGCGGGCGACGAACTGGCTCGCAGCGTCATCGAGAACGTCGGCGAGCATCTGGGACGGGCGGTAGCCATCACGGTCAACCTGTTCAACCCGCAAAAGGTGCTGATCGCCGGCGAAATCACCGCAGCCGAAGAGATCCTCTTCCCGGCTATCCGCCGCTGCGTAGAGCACCAGTCCCTGCCAAGCTTCCACCGTGGCCTGCCCATCGTGAAGGCGCGCTTCCAGAACCAGCCGACCTATGGTGGCTTTGCGCTGGTCAAACGTGCCCTGCTGGAGGGAGACCTGCTGCAGATCATCATGGAGCAGAAGTAAGGTTTATCTTTTGCAATAAAAAACGGCAGCCAGTGGCTGCCGTTTTTTATTGGGCGAATCTCGACCCCTTATTACTGACTTCTGCAGGCTTTGAAAAGATCCAGCTCCCCGTCGTAGACCTTGGTCTGCACATCCATGATCCCCAGCATCGAGTGGAACAGGTTGTCGTGGGAGAAGCGCTTGCTGCTCGCCTCCCCGGCCAGGCAGCTCATATCCAGCTGACGGGCGGCCACCATTTGCGGAGAGAGCCAGGTCAGCAGGGGGACTTTGGTCTGATCGTCCGGCGCGAACTTGTAGGGTGTGCCGTGCAGGTAAAGCCCCATGGCCCCTAGCGACTCACCGTGATCCGAGAGGTAGAGCAGGCCGGTGTTGTACTTGCTCTCCAGAGCCTTGAGCTTGTCGATAAGCTGCGCCACCACCTTGTCGGTATAGCGGATAGTGTTGTCATAGGTGTTGACCAGCTCCTCGTCGCTGCAGTTTTCAATGTCGCTGCGCGGGCAGTCGGGCACGAATACCCGATCACTGGCTGGATAGCGGCGATAGTAGGTCGGACCATGGCTCCCCATCAGGTGAAAGACCACCAGCTTATTGCCCTTCATTCGGGCGATCTGCTGATCCAGCCCTTCCAGCAGTACCTCGTCATAACAGGAACCACCCTTGCAGAAGGCCGGATAATCCTTTGGCGCTATATCGATGGTCGGCACATTGCGGCATACCCCCTTGCAACCGGCATCGTTGTCCTTCCAGAGCACCGAGATGCCGGCATGCTGCAGCACATCGAGCAAGCCATCCTGAGCGTTCGCCTGCTGCTCGTCATAGCCACGGCGAGTCAGGTTGGAGAACATGCAGGGCACCGAAACCGCGGTGGCGGTGCCGCAGGAGCGCACATCCCGAAACGAGACGATCCCTTCCTCTTTATCGGTAAAGCTGTTGGTCGGTTTGTCATAACCGTTGAGGGAGTAGTTTTTGCTGCGTGCCGTCTCCCCCACCACCAGAAACATCAGGGTCGGTTTATCCCCTTTGGCGATGACTTTGGCATCCGTCCCCAAGGGTTGATAAGGGATGGGAGTGGCAAATACCACGTCGCGGGCATATTTGTAGATGCCGTTGACATAGTTGGCCGGCACTATCTGCTTGCCCAGGATCCGATGATTGCGGCCGATCGAGACGTAATCCTGATAGTAAAGTGCGGCAACACCTCCTACGAACAGCAGCGAGAGGGCCAGTGCGCCAGCCCTGATGGCCAGCCCCTTGTACCAGTTTTCCGGATAGCGCACCTTCAGCGACCAGAGCACCACCATGGGTAACACGCCGGTCAGCAGGAACCAGAGCACAACCGGCACATTCAGGTAGGAGGTCGCCTCGCTGTTGTTGGTCTCCACTATGTTCTGGATCATGCTGGCATCGAAGATGACGCCGTACTTGAGCATGGCGTAACTGACGATGGAGCCCGTCAGGATCAGCAGCGAAAAGAAGGGCTTGAGCAACCAGCGGAAGGTAAAGGGGATAAAGACAGCGTTGAGTGCGGCAAGCAGCACCAGAGGAACCGAGATAACGAAACCGGCCCGGACATGTTCCAGGCCACTGATAACAGAATAAAAACGAAGAAAGAAAGGCCAGTTCAGCACCAGTGCAAAAAAGAGCACCAGCAACAAATTCACCTTCATCACACCGAGCGTGATGCGCATAGAAGACTCCTGAATGCCGGACGACACAATAAATGGCGGGGCAACACTACCAGAAACAGTGCCGCCAGCGTAGAAGGCAAAAATTAAGCGCGAATTAAGAGATAACGCAGCGCTCCGTGCGCATCATCACAGCCTCGCATCCAGTCAGCCGTTGCCTTGGTTTTTTTGTTGTCTATCCATCGGATTTTGCTAGCTTGTTGGGTAGGCATTCAAGAAATGCGAGTTGATCAATGGCACTGATCGAAGCCTCTATAGAACAGCTGAGGGTTGGCCACTTTATCCATCTTCCCACTGGATGGACAAACCATCCTTTTATGTTCAATGCCTTCAAGATCAAGGATCAACAGCAGCTGGACATCATTCGCCACCTTGATCTGAACCTCATGATGGTGGATCCCGACAAGAGCGACCTGCCGATCGAGCCGCTGCTGCGCGGCGATGTGCCCGATGCCGGCCCCGACCTCGAAGAGCTGGAAGAGCTGATCGCCTCGGGCCCGCCCCCCTTTGACGAAAAAGCCTTCCGCCGCTCCATGCGTGCCGCCGACAAGGCATTTGGCCAGTCAATGAGCGAGTTGCGCGACGCATTGGGATCCCTCAACCTGAAACCGGACGAGGGACTGGCCAATACCGCCCAGATTGTTCGCAATGCCGCCCTCCAACTCAGTCAGCATGAGGGTCCGCTTGGGCTGCACCTGATCCGCAACCCCCACACCGACATTTTGCTGCAGCACAGCCTCAACGTGGCATTTATCGCCATGCTGATGGCACGCGAACTGGGCATGAACCCCATCGAACTGGAAGAGACCGGTCTGGCCGGACTTATCCACGATATCGGCGAGCTCAAGATACCGAGCCAGATCATCCAGAAGCGTGGTGAGCTCAGCAAGGCAGAGCAAAATTTTCTCAACATGCACCCGCAATACGGGCTCGACATGCTGACCCAGCTCAATGCCTTCGAGCCCAAGATCCGTCAGGTGGCACATCTGCACCATGAACGGCTCGACGGCAGCGGCTATCCGCTGGGGATCAAGGGAGGGGAGATACCACCGCTGGCACGTCTGATTGGACTGGTGGACTTTTATGACGAGCTGCTGCATCCGCGCAGCAGCGCCAATCCGGCGGCGCCCAGCCAGGCCATCAGCCAGCTCTACAAACTTTCCCAGAAGAAGTTCGATCAGACGCTGGTCAAGCTGCTGGTCAAGGTGCTGGGGGTTTATCCACCGGGATCGCTGGTGAAACTCTCGGACGAAACGGTGGCGCTGGTGTTGTCCACCGAACCGACCATGCCGCTCAAACCGAAAATTCTCACCTATATCAAGGGACAGCGCCCGGAAGCCGTACCGATGATCGATCTGCGCGAGGACGAGCGCACCATCACCGCCTTTATCAAGCAGGAAGAGCTGGATGAGGGGCAACGGCTCTTCTTCAATCTGACCCGTCGCTTCTGTTACTACTTTGCGTTTTGAGTTATCCCCAGAAGCTGGGGATAACTCATTGGACAAACCGGAATAATTGCTCGAAGACCCGCCGAAAGGTTGTCATCTGACCATGTATAAAAAACGCCCAGCCATTGGGCCGGGCGGAGCATGCCACCTCCGTGTGGCGTATCCAGCGGATACATTCATGCTCCATCCACCAATACCAACCCCGGTGCGCTTACACAAATATCAATTTAACTTGCTGATTTAATATGGTTTTATCCATCCGTTCTGGCAAACTGGCAGACCGTGCCGCCCCGTTCGGCCGCCAGAACAAGATCCTGATCACACTTATGCACGGACTGGCGATTATTTCACCCGACTTATGAGGAGCGTTTTTTATGCAGTTGGTCCTCTCCTTGCTGCAGCAGATGAGCGTCAGTCTGGTGATCGCCTACCTCTTTTCCAAAAGCCCGCTGCTGCGACCGCTTGCCAACTATTCTGTCAGACTACCTCACAAGGTACTGATATACATTATTTTTTCCAGCTTCTGCATCCTTGGCACCTATGTCGGCCTCGACATTGATGACGCCATCGCCAATACCCGGGCCGTCGGGGCCGTACTGGGCGGCTTGCTGGGTGGTCCGCTGGTGGGATTTCTGGTCGGACTGACCGGGGGTTTGCATCGCTATACTCTGGGGGGATTCACCGATCTCGCCTGCGCCATCTCCACCACCTGCGAAGGGCTCTTGGGCGGCATAGTGCACTGGCGTCTGATGCGGGCCGGCAAGATGGATGCACTGTTCGAACCGCGCATCGCCTTCTTTACCACCCTCTATGCCGAAATCCTGCAGATGGTCATCATCCTGCTGGTGGCGACCCCGTTCGACAAATCCCTGCTGCTGGTGCGTACCATCGCCACCCCGATGATTTTGGCCAACTCCTGCGGTGCAGCGCTCTTTATCAGCATGATCCGCGATCAGCAGCAGATGTATGAGAAGTTCTCTCGGGTCTTCTCCGCCAAGGCGCTCAATATCGCCAACCGAACCGTGGGGATCATGAGTCAGGGCTTTACCCCCGAGGCGAGCCACAAGATAGCCCGCATCATTCAGGAGGAGACCGGCGTCGGCGCCGTGGCCATTACGGATACCGACAAGATCCTTGCCTTTATCGGCACCGGCGAAGATCACCACTTGCCGGGCACGCCCATTACCTCTGCCATCACCATGCGCGCCATAGAGCGCAACAAGGTGTTGTTCGCCGATGGCAATGCTCAGCCCTATCGCTGCAGCCTTTCGCCTCAATGCCAGTTGGGCTCGGTATTGGTGATCCCGCTGCAGGGGGACAAAGGAGTGATCGGCACCATCAAGCTCTACGAGCCCAAAAAGCGGCTCTTTCTCAAGATCAACCACACCCTGGGAGAAGGGATTGCCAACCTGCTGTCACAACAGTTGCTGGCCGGTCGGCTGGAGCAGCAGCAGCGGCTGCTGGTGCAGTCCGAACTCAAACTGATCCAGGCCCAGATCAACCCCCATTTTCTGTTCAATACCCTCAACACCATCAGCGCCATCACCCGCCAGGATCCGGGCAAGGCGAGGGATCTGCTGCTGCATTTGTCGCGATTTTTCCGCAAGAATCTCAAGCGCCAGAGCGGCCTTACCACCCTGCAGGAGGAGCAGGAGCACTGCCGCTCCTATCTGGAGATCGAGCTGGCCCGCTTTGGCGATCGACTGACGGTGCAAAACGATATTCCGGCCCATCTGGCCACGCTGCAGTTGCCAAGCTTCACCCTGCAGCCCCTTATCGAAAATGCCATCAAGCACGGCATCTCCACCCTGCTGGAGAAGGGGTGCCTGCATCTCTACACGGAAGAGACACAGGAGACAGTAACCATCCATGTGAAGGACAACGCCGGTGCCTGGCAGCCACGTCCGGCCGGAGATGGACTGGGAATGACCATAGTGGATCGGCGCCTCAAGAGCGCCTTTGGCGAGCGCTACGGGGTGACAGTGAGCTGCGAGCCGGAGCTGTGGACGCGCGTCTCCGTCACCTTGCCCAAGGAGCAACCATGATCCGGACCCTGATAGTCGATGATGAACACTACGCCCGCGAAGAGCTGAAACAGCACCTTGCCTGTGATCCCGCCATCGAGATAGTGGGGGAAGCAGGCAATGCCATCGAGGCGCTGCCGCTTATTCAGCGCCTCAAGCCAGACGTGGTCTTTCTCGATATCCAGATGCCAAAGCTGAGCGGCATGGAGCTGGTCGCCATGCTTGACCCCCTGCCCCGCATCGTCTTTGTCACCGCCTTTGACGAGTACGCCATTCAGGCCTTCGAGGAGAACGCCTTCGACTACCTGCTCAAGCCGGTGGAACCGGCGCGGCTGGCCAAGACCCTCGCCCGTCTCAAGCAAGATATCTCCCCACAACCGGTCGAAGCGCTGGCCCCTGCCATCCGCCATATTCCCGGCTATCTGCACAACCGGGTACGGCTGCTGCCCATTGCGCAGGTGGAGTATGCCTTCTCCGATCTGGGCGGCGTCCATGTCGCCTGTCAGGGCGAACTGTTCCACACCCAGCTCACCCTCAAATCCCTGGAGGAGAAGAGCCCGCTGCTGCGCTGCCACCGTCAGTATCTCATCGCCCCCGACGCCATCTTCGAGATCCGGCTGCTCGATAACCAGCTGGCGGAGATAGTCACCCCGAGCGGCGCCCGGGTGCCAGTCAGCCGCCGCTACCTGAAAGAGCTGAAGGAGCAACTAGGGCTGGAGTAAACCGTGGAGTGTGCGCCTGATCACAGCCGCCGACCGCTCGGCACGCCATGGCGCCGCTCATCTTTTTTCACCTGCCATTAACAGCCCAACGTCCTAGAGTGGCTGCGCACACCTAAAAATAACAATGCAGGAGCGTAGCAATGATCTGGTTCTTCCTCTGTGTCGGCTTACTTGTGGCCGGCTACTTCATATACGGCAAATTCATCGAACGGATATTCGGCCCGAAACCGGAGCTGAAAACCCCCGCCATCACCATGGCTGACGGGGTGGACTATGTCCCCATGTCGGACAAGAAAGTCTATCTGGTTCAACTGCTCAACATCGCCGGCGTCGGCCCCATCTTCGGCCCCATTCTGGGTGCCCTCTATGGCCCGGTCGCCATGCTCTGGATCGTCTTCGGCTGCATCTTCGCCGGTGCGGTTCACGACTACTTCTCCGGCATGCTGTCGGTGCGCGCCAGAGGTGCCTCGGTACCGACCGTAGTCGGTGAGCATCTGGGCAATGCCGCCAAACACTTCATGAACCTGTTCGCCGTGGTGCTGCTGATGCTGGTCGGCGTGGTGTTCGTGCTAAGCCCGGCAGGGCTGCTCGCCAACCTCACCTCCACCGATCTGGTCTACTGGATCATGGCGATTTTTGCCTACTACATCCTCGCGACCATAGTCCCCATCGACAAGATCATCGGCCGCTTCTACCCCATCTTCGGCGCCCTGCTGGTCTTCATGTCGGTCGGCCTTATCATCGGTCTGATTGTCTCCGGCAAAGGCTTCTACAACACCGGGATGGACTTCTCCAATCTGCATCCGACCGAGCTGCCGCTCTGGCCGCTGCTGTTCATCACCATCGCCTGTGGCGCGGTATCCGGCTTCCACGCCACCCAGTCACCGCTGATGGCGCGCTGCATGCAGAACGAGAAGTCAGGCCGTTTCATCTTCTACGGCGCCATGATCGGTGAAGGGATCATCGCCCTTATCTGGTGCACCCTGGGTCTCTCCTTCTACGACAGCACCGAAGCGCTCAACGCCACCATGGCCAACGGCGGCCCGGCGGCCGTAGTGCACGAAGTCTCCACCAGCCTGCTCGGCACCGTGGGCGGCATTCTGGCCATTCTCGGTGTGGTGATCCTGCCTATCACCTCCGGCGACACCGCGTTTCGCAGTGCCCGCCTCATCGTGGCGGACTTCCTGAAGCTGACCCAGAAACCGATGGCCAAGCGACTGCTGATCGCCATCCCCATGTTCATTCTTGGTTTCATCATCTCCAAGGCCGAGTTCGGGGTGATCTGGCGCTACTTCGGCTGGGCCAACCAGACCACCGCCGTCATCATGCTGTGGGCCGCTGCCGCCTTCCTCATCAAAGAGGGCAAGCTGCACTGGGTCTGCACCATCCCGGCCATGTTCATGACCGCCGTGGTGTTTACCTACCTGGCCAACGCCCCCATCGGGTTCGGGCTGGAGATGGGGATCTCGACCATCATCGGTCTGGCCGCCACCACCATGATTACCGTGGCCTTCCTGGTGAAATTCCGCCAACCGCTGGTCAGCAACCCCAGCGAAGGGTGATGCCGGTATCCGGTTGTAAAAAAGGGGGCCAACAGGCCCCTTTTACATTGACAAAAAAGCCAATAAAACAACCCGTTATTCCCTTAAGCTCCTATACAGCACAAGCCCTTAAGATTCCGTGCGGCCTGACGATAAATATGTGATTTTCAATTGCTTTCCCGAATATATGAATCAATGATAAAGCTGTGCTTGAAGCCAGTGGAGGTTATGCATGTTCCTTGATTACTTTGCCCTTGGCCTGCTCGTCTTTGTCGCGCTGGTCATCTTCTACGGAGTCATCGTGATCCACGATATTCCTTACGAAATCGCCAAACATCGGAATCACCCTCATCAGGATGCCATCCATGTTGCCGGCTGGGTCAGCCTGTTTACGCTGCACGTGTTGTGGCCGTTCCTCTGGATCTGGGCCACCCTCTACCGCCCTGATCGGGGCTGGGGCTTTAACCAGCGCCTGCAAAAAGATGAAGACGATATCGCGGCCCTCAGAGAGGAGCTGGCAGAGCTGAAAGGCCGTCTCAACCATATCGAACAGCAAGAGCAACAGGGATAAATCATGGACCTGCTACTGATCCTGACCTACACGGCACTCTGCGTGGCCATCTTCAAAATCTTCCGGATCCCGCTCAACAAGTGGACTGTTCCCACCGCAGCGCTGGGTGGCGTGATCCTCATCGGCACCCTCATCATGCTGATGAACTACAACCACCCCTACTCCGAGATGGCGCGCAACTACTACCTCTCAACCCCCATTGTGCCGCTGGTCAAAGGCCGGGTGGTCGAAGTGCCGGTACAAGCCAACCAGCCGGTGAAAAAGGGCGACGTGCTGTTTCGCCTCGATGACGAGCCTTTCAGACTGAAAGTGGATAGCCTGACTGCCCGCCTCGATGCCAACAAGGATCAACTCAAGTCGATCGATGCCAGACTGCGCTCCGCCAAGCTGGATCGGGATCGCGCCAGCGACCTGATGCGCCGTGGCGTCGGCAAGCAGCGTGACCTCGACGTCACTCAGGCGAGCGTGGACGAGATCGCCGCCCAGATGGATCAGCAACGCGCCATGCTGGAAGATCTGCAGGCTCAGCTCGATGAAGCCAAATACCAGCTGGCCCAGACCGTGGTCTATGCCCCGAGTGATGGCCATGTGGTGCAGCTCGCCCTGCGTCCCGGCATGATCGCCACCCCTTTCATGTATCGTCCGGTGATGACCTTCATCCACAAGGATGAGACCGCCTATGTCGGCTGGTTCTGGCAGAACAGCATGCAGCGTCTGGCGGTGGGTGACGAGGCCGAAGTGGTGATCGACGGTATCCCCGGCAAGATCTTCAAGGGCAAGGTGACCGCAGTGATCCCGGCCATCGCCGCCGGTAACGTGCAGGCAAACGCCATGCTGCTGGATCAGACCAGCGCTATCCGTCCGGGCCGCATGCCGGTGCTCATCTCCATCACCGACCCCGAGTGGGCCAAGTATCAGGTGATTGCCGGTGCCAGCGGACAGGCCGCCGTCTATACCGAGTACTTCCACCACGTCTCGGTGATGCGCAAGGTACTGCTGCGCATGGCAAGCTGGATGAACTACATCTTCCCCTTCCACTAAGCACAATCTATTCAACGGGCCGGCATCATGCCGGCCCGCTGTTTTTGTGGCGGCAAGACCCCTATAATGGCGCCATCCTACCCTGCCCCGCGCCAAACCTGCATGTTCGTTCTCAGACCCTACCAGACCGACGCCGTCAACGCCGTTATCAGCCACTTTCGCAAACACCCGGATCCCGCCGTGGTGGTGCTGCCCACCGGGGCCGGCAAGAGTCTGGTGATCGCCGAACTGGCCCGCAAGGCACGTGGTCGGGTGCTGGTGCTGGCCCACGTCAAGGAGCTGGTGGAGCAGAACCACGCCAAGTACGAGGCGTGGGGGCTCAAGGCCGACATCTTCGCCGCCGGGCTGGATCGCAAGGAGGCAAGCGCCCAGGTGGTGTTTGGCTCGGTGCAGTCGGTTGCCCGCAATCTGGATGCCTTCGACGGGGCGTTTTCGCTGCTCATCATCGACGAGTGCCACCGGGTCTCGCTCGATGACGACAGCCAGTACCATCAGGTGTTAGGCCACCTCAAGGCCGCCAATCTGGCCCTCAAGATCCTCGGTCTCACCGCAACCCCCTATCGGCTCGGGCTGGGCTGGATCTACCGGCGCCACTACCACGGCATGGTCAAAAGCCACGGTGAGCGGCTGTTCGGCGACTGCGTGTTCGAGCTGCCGCTGCGTTTTATGGTCAAAAACGGCTACCTGACGCCGCCGCGCATGGTGGATGCCCCCATCGTTCACTACGACTTCAGCAAGCTGGTGCCGCGGGAGAACGGCCTCTTCAGCGAGGCGGAGCTCAACGGCGAGCTCAAGCGGCAGGAGCGGGTTACACCCCATATCCTGAGTCAGGTACTGGAGTATGCCGCCGACCGGCAGGGGGTAATGATCTTTGCCGCCACCGTCGAACACGCCCGTGAAATTCACGGCCTGCTTGGCGCCCGAGGCCAGCAGGCAGCCCTTATCACCGGCGAAACGCCGGGGCCGGAGCGCGATGCCCTCATCAACGCCTTCAAGGCGCGCGAGCTCAAGTTTCTGGTCAACGTGGCGGTGCTCACCACCGGCTTCGATGCTCCCCATGTCGATCTTATCGTGATGCTCAGACCTACCGAGTCGGTCTCGCTCTATCAGCAGATCGTCGGGCGTGGCCTGCGCCTCTCGCCGGGCAAGGAGGATTGTCTGGTGCTCGACTACGCCGGCAACAACTTCAACCTGTTTGCTCCCGAAGTGGGGGAGCCTCGCCCCCACGCGGGTACCGAGCCGGTGCAGGTGCCCTGCCCTGCCTGCGGCTTTGCCAACACCTTCTGGGGCAAGACCGACGAGGATGGCAAGGTGATCGAGCACTACGGCCGCCGCTGTCAGGGACTGTTTGAAGATGACGAGGGCAACCGCGAAGAGTGCGACTACCGCTTTCGCGCCAAGATCTGCCCCGCTTGCGGCGCCGAAAACGACATCGCTGCCCGCCGCTGCCAGAGCTGCGATCAGCTGCTGGTGGACCCTGACGACAAGCTTAAAGAGGCGCTCAATCTCAAGGATTGCATGGTGATCCGCTGCGCCGGTCTCACCTTCACCGCAGGGCGCGGCAAACAGGGGGAGCGGCTGGAGGTGACCTATCACGATGAGGATGGTCTCACCCTCAATGAGTACTTCGGATTTCACTCCGAGGGCGCACGGCGCTTGTTTCAACAGCACTTTGTGCGTCATCATTGGCCCGCCCCGGGTCTGGAGCCCGAATTTGCCACCCTGGCGAGCGTGCTGGCGGCAGAAAGCCAGTTTCGCCATCCCGATTTCGTCATCGCCCGCAAATCGGGGCGCTTCTGGCAGATAAAAGAGAAGATTTTTGATTATGAGGGTCGCTATCGCACCGCCAACTCGCTGGCGTGATGGCCAGTGGCGACCGGCATAAATCGTATGAATTGCTTTGCCACGGCCGATCCTGCATCGGCGGGTGAAACAAGGTTGAATTATCAGGGTCAGTGCTATCGGTCTGGCCCCTTCGTCACGTTAGAGGATGTTATGCAGCGGCTGTTGATTGGTTTTTGTGCTCTTTTCTCTCTGGCGGCTCATGCCGCCCCGCTGACGCCCCCTCAGGGTGGCCAGTACGCCATCATAGTGCAGGGCAACAACGGCGTTGAGTTTGCCCGTCATGCGGATCAGATGATCGCCCCCGCTTCCACCATGAAGGTGCTCACCGCGCTGGCGGCCCGTCTCGAGCTCGGCGCCGACTTCCGCTTTGCCACCGACATTCAGGCCCAGCCCGGCGCCAAGCAGGGCAACGTCATCAATGGCGATATCTGGATCAACTTCGTCGGCGACCCCACCCTGTCACGGATGGATCTGCTGGCCCTGTTCAAGCAGCTCGGCGTCAACCAGATCAAGGGCAACGTCTACGTCAACACCGGCGCCTACAACGGCTACGAGCGCGGCAACGGCTGGTCGTGGGGGGATCAGACCCTCTGCTTCGCAGCTCCCGTCTCCTCGGTCATCATCGACAAGAACTGCGCCTACGGCACCATCACCGCCACCCAGATCGGCAAACCGGCGGTTGGCAATGTGGCCACCGGCGTCCCCATCGGCATCGGTGCCGACAACGTGGAAGTGATGAGCTACGCCGACATGGCGCGCCAGTTCTGCGCACTGGAAGTGGACATGGCCAAGGGCAACTTCTACGAGCTCAAGGGCTGTATCACCCCGAGCAAGGATCCGCAGGGTCTGCGTTTCGCCATCCACGACGTGGAAGCCTGGGGCTGGGACAACATCCGCTGGGCGATGGACCGTGCCGGTATCAAGCATGACGGCCTGCTGCGGGTCACCCACAAGGCACCGGACAACGCCGAGACGCTCGGCACCCACTACTCGGTCTCCCTGCCGGTGATGCTGGCCAAGATGCTGAAGAAATCGGACAACCTCTATGCCGATACCTTCCTCAAGACCGTAGGTCGCCACTACTACAACAAGCCGGGCAGCTATCGCAGCGGCACCATGGCGGTGCGCGCCATCCTGACCAAGAACGGCATCGATCTGGGCAACGCCACTCTGGCCGACGGCTCCGGCCTCTCCGCTCACAATCTCATCAGCGCCCGCCAGATGCTGTCGGTGCTGAACTTCATCCAGAAAAATGATGCGGAACTTGGCCTTATCAAGCTGCTGCCAAGCTCGCAGGTGGATGGCACTCTGGCGTAGCGGCGCAGCGTCACCGCCCCCATGATGAAGAACAAGGTGCATGCCAAGACCGGCACCATCACCGGCACCTCCAACCTGGTGGGCTTTATCGATACCGCCGGTGGCCAGCGCAAGGCGTTCGTGATGTTCCAGCGCGGCCTGTCGCAAGACCCGGCGACCCACGATCGCTACCGTGCCAGCAAGGCCCCCTGGCCCTGGACCGTGTTCGAGAAGGGGGTGCTGGAGAGCATCTACCAGCAGCAGCCGATCCAGATTGCCGACGAGAACTGAGGCAATAGAATCGCTCGAATCACGGTATCGACAATTTCAACTTTAAGTCGTGACGAGGGGGGGATATGCTGTCCCCTGCCTCTTATCAATGGCCTGACCTGACGGTTTCACACAACGGCCTCACCAACGGAGAGAAAAGATGTTTGCAGTGATTTTTGGTCGCCCCGGCTGCCCCTATTGCGTTCGTGCCAAGCAGATTGCCGAGCAGCTGGTTGAACAGCGCGATGATTTCAAATTCCGCTACGTCGATATCCACGCCGAAGGCATCACCAAAGAAGATCTGGCCAAGAGCGCCGGCAAGCCGGTCAACACAGTGCCGCAGATCTTCCTGGACGAGCAGCACATCGGTGGCTGCACCGATTTTGAAGCCTACGCCAAAGAGCATCTGGGCCTCTATCAGCAGTAATGCCTCTGTCGCTGACAACAGCGCAAAAAAATCCGGCGCCATTGGCGCCGGATTTTTTTATGGGGCAATCACAGGATCACGGCGTCAGCGACTGGGCGGCAAAGCGCGCAATGATGGGGTTGTGATCGGAGGAGTCGGTCGCCGGTGAGCTCACCTCGACCAGATCCAGATTGCGGTAGTAGAGGTGATCCAGCGGACGACCGAAAGCGGTTCGGCGCAAGTCAGGCACCGGCACAGCCTCTTGCAGGCCCAGCTCTTCAACCAGCTTGCTCAGCCAGAACTGGCGTTTGTCGCTCCAGGTGTTGAAATCACCGGCCAGGATCACCGGCCCCTGATGGCGGCGCACCAGCGCGGTCAGATCGTTGAGCTGCTCGCGGAAGGTGGCCATTCCCAGTTCGAAGTTGACCGCATGGAGGTTGATCACCAGCACGCCGTCAGGATCGCCTTGCAGCGGATAGAGGCTCACCAGCCCGGATTTGGGGATGCGCAGCAAGGGCTCGGGGGAGCGCACGCCACAGACGAACGCCTGCGGGGTCTTGGCTACCGTCATCACTCCGAACGACACACCGCCCTGGGTGAAGGCCTGCAGCTGTTGCCACTGGAAATCACCGGCGCGCAGCCAGTCGAGCATCTCGGGACGGGTGGCCGACTCTTGCAGCAGCACCAGATCCTGCCCCTTGGCGTAGCTGTCCATCCCCTCGCGCCAGTTCTTGCGCTGTCCCTTGTAGAGGTTCCAGACCGTGATGCCGAATTCACGGGGCAGCGCCGTGGTCGCCAGCGCCACCAGCGGCGGACGCTGGCAGTCGATACCCGGCACAATCCCATCGGCCGTGACCAGATGGTTCTGATCCGGCACCTCGAAACAGCCTACCAACCCCAGGGTCAGCAGGGAGGTGCCAAGAATGCGATAACTATTTTTCATCGGCTAAACCGCCCGCCTTTGCTTTGTATCTTGACCATCACAAACGTCATCAACGCCGACTAAGCTGATAGTCCCTGTTCCACTCAACCAGAAGGACGCTGTCTCATGGCGAAAGAACTTCGGTACAACGTGACGTTTTATGATCAACAAGGAAACTGTCATCAAGTGGAGCTGGCCACCGTCTACCAGATAAGACGGGACCCTCAATGCGATCTCTGTCTGTTCGACACCCTTCAGTATGTAGGGTCAGAGGAGATGCTGGAACGCATGATACGGCAAAAAACCGGGCTTGAGCAGGAAATATCCATCATCAACGCCCGGCTTATTTGATCAGGCACTCACCGGAACCGGGCGGGATTTGCCGTGTTCGTCGATGGCGACATAGGTGAAGATCCCCTCGGTCACACAGTAACGCTGGGCATCGTTTTCCCGCAGTACCGGCTTGACCCACACCTCCAGCTTGAGCTTCATGGAGCTGCGGCCGATCTTCATGCAGCGGCCGTAGCAGCAGACCACATCGCCCACCTTGACCGGACTGTGAAACGTCATTCCTTCGACGGATACGGTACAAATACGTCCTTTTGCCAGCTCCTTGGCCATAATGCCCCCACCTATATCCATCTGGGACATGATCCAGCCACCAAAGATGTCGCCATTGGGGTTGGTATCGGCTGGCATTGCCAGGGTTCTCAGCAACAACTCCCCATCGGGGTGACGTTTTGTATCTACCATCATTACCGCCTCTCTCTCATGGATGGCGGCATGATAGGGGGCGATCACCCCCTTGGCAAACCTCAATTGCCCGAGGCGGCGAGCTCGGCAAACCAGTGGGCCGGATCGGGCCAGCGATAGTTGAATCCCATCTGCTGGCAGATCAGCTGACCGTCGATGGGCTGAAATTCACCGGCAGGCTCGATAAAGACCGGCACGGGCAGCCCCTGCTGACGCGCCGCAAAGGGGTAGAACTGCTCGCGGCGCGGATGCACCGGCGCACTCAGGTTGAAGACATCCCCATCCTTGCCCCGCTCCAGCAGCAAGATGCAGGCCGCCACCACATCGTCCAGATGGACCAGATTGACCGACTGGGCGCCGCCATCGAGAGTCTTGCCCGCCAGGAAACGGCCGGGATGGCGATCCGGGCCATAAAGGCCGGAGGGGCGCACTATCATCACCGTTTCGAAACCGGCCGCCAGCACCGCCTGCTCCGCCGCCAGCATCCGCTCGCCACGGGCATGGCGCGGTTGGGGTTCTTCCCCCTCCTGTTGTCCTGCGCCCCACACCGAGGTGGCGCTGACAAACAGCACCCGCCGGGTGCCATTCGCTTTGGCCAACGCGCAGGCCCTTGCCACCGCCTGCGGATAGTCATCGGTCTTGCTCGGCGGTACGCAGATCACCAGCGATTCGCAGGGGATGGGCCACGGCGCTTGTTGATCAGCAACGGGCATCTCGGCAGAGCCCATGTTGGCAGAGATGGTCAGCGGATAGGCGTTGATCCCCTCCCCCTGCAGACGGGCCGCCTTCTCGGCGCTGCTGACCGTGACAGCAACCTGCTTGCCTGCCGCTAGCAGAGCTCGCGCCAACGGCAACCCCAGCCAACCCGCCCCCAGAATACCGATAGTCCCGGCGATATATTGTTCTGTCATCGTCCCTTACTCCTGCTTGACGCTATTTGCCCCGCAGCTTACCTGCCTTGGAAAGAAAAGGAAGCCTTAACCTGCTGATAGATAAATGCCACCAATATAGTGACATTATTTTTTTAGAAACGAATGATTACAATGTATTTTTTGTTTTTTATAAAAACACCATTCGTTCTAAGTCGCAATTAAGTAACACTTTAATATTTACCTCATGATGTTAGAATTTTCATAACATCTTTATAATCCATTGGTTCACCACCACTATTTCTAAATGTGTAAATTTTTCTAGAATTTTCCCAACTAGAGCCTAATGAAACATTGTAGTTAGCTTTCCAGTATTCTTTTGTTGCTACAAAGGAATCTGAAGGAGATGCTGTTGTAATGATGCTGATAATTTCCATTGCCATCATAGAGATTTTTTCAACAATTCCTCTGGAGTATTCATGTGCAATTGACTCTATATTTAAATGTATACATAGATGACAAAAATGAGTTGATGTGTAAACCTCAACACTATATACATATTTTAGAGAGTCTACCATCTCCAAAAAATCCAAATTTAAGAATGCGTTTGGATTCTTGTTGGCCAAAACAAGCTCAAGATGAAATAATCGTGAGTTAGGTAATATCGGACTAGGAATATCTTCCGGGTAGCTAATTACTTCACCACAGATATAAAAATATTCCTCTGGAATATCAAACATATCATTCCCAGTAATAGCGATCATATGCCTTGCTTTATTTGGATCTAAAATATCCACTCCAGATAAACGTAATAGTGCCGACTTGATATTTTGTTGGCTATGCTCAAATTCTATTTCATCAGGCAACCTTAACACAGATGCGAAACCATCCTTACTTCTTCCTCGTGTTTGAGATGGATAGCCCAGTAATGAAAAATGTAGCCAACCACAAACAATATGCTTTCCGTCAACCCAATCAATATGTTCATCTGGTTCTGGTATATGTTCAAAAGGCCAAGATTCAAATTTCTCAATCAAGCAAAAGATCGATTTTTCCCATCCAGCTTTAAGTCGCTCTTTTGAAGCAAGCTTTTCTAACTGCGCTTTCCAACCAACTCTAGTTTTTATTTTATAGTCTAAACATACATTCAATTCTTGATTATATAACCTGATATAGCCAGCCTCTGTAACGCGAGCATCATTAACACCAGTCCAATCAACTTGACCATCTACGCTAATGAAGTCTAATTCTCTACCAATGTAACTTTCGGTAACGATATAAGTACTTGGACATAAATCCAGATCGATCTCTGTACCTTCCCCATCATTGTTTCTAGCCGCAATATATGATTTTCCAAATCGAAGGCTAAAACCGCATAGTTTTTCTTTCATCCAATCCAACAGCAGATAAACAACTTTATTCTTGAACGATTCAATTGATGCTAATGAGTCAAGCCCTTCCACAACCAGTTGAGAAAATAAAAATCTATATCCCCCACCCTCTTCAATGGTTAATGGTAACGGTGCTTTATAAGGCTCAAAGCGATCCGTATCCATTCTGCTTGCTAATATTCTTATCTTAAGATTTGGAAAAACATCTTTGAATTTCTCCTCTAAAACCACCAAATTATCTTCGCCAGCATGCTCTTTAATTACATAAGGTAGATCATCTACGTGCTCTCTAACAAGAAATGGAATTCGAATAGAAGGCTCTCTTTTACAGATAGACTCACCATCAAACCATATAGACCTAAGTAATGGACTTTCTAAAACTAACAATCCAAGCTCATCACCATCTATGAATGACAACTGGAGATTTGGATAATTATCAAGGTACTCTCTTTTGGCTTGGGGAGAAATTTTCGCATTGGTTATAAATAAACCTTTTGAATAGTTAAATTTAATCAAAGCCATTGGTAGCTCAGATAACTCCCTAGAACTGCATGTCTTTTCACCATCTTCATGATATTTACATTGAACTAATGTTCTCTCACCATCGAGCTCAGCATAGAGATCTCTCCCCCCATCTCCAGGCCCGTCTGTTTTGTGTATTTTGGAAAACCCCTTTGAAAACAATAAGTCAGAAACAAGATCAATTAATATTCTGGAATCTATATTTTTCGTTATTAATTTCCTGATATCTTCATAGCCTTTGTACCCCATATAAGTAAAACCTCCTAATAAAAAAACCTCAAAGTTTTATGAAGGAAAAACCCCAAATTAACACCTTATACTATTTTCATCTTATGTATAAGTAATAAAAATATTTATTTCATTAGGGCATTTTATTAAAACTTTAACTGTAAAGACATATGCAAAATGAAAACTTCGATTTTAAACACTCTGCACTCACTATACATATAAGCGGGCCACTGGCCCGCTTGGTTATATTTCACTCACTCCATTCTCACACCGGCGGATGGAAATGGCTGGCTTCGCGGGTGGCCATCTCCTCGTAAGTGGCCCACTTCTGCCACGCCACTTTTTGCGCCACCTGCATCAGCCGCTCGGCCTCCTCCGGATGGCTCTGGGCCAGCACCCGATAACGGGTCTCCTCCTGCCGATATTCAGCAAGGGGAATGGAGGGGCGCAGGCTGTCGAGGCTGAATGGGTTCTGCCCAGCGCTGCGCAATACCGGGTTGTAGCGCATCAGCGGCCAGTGACCGGAGGCCACGGCGCGTTTTTGCTGGGTCAGGCCAAACTCCATATCGATGCCGTGGGCGATACAGTGGCTGTAGGCGATGATCAGCGACGGGCCCGGATAGGCTTCGGCTTCACGCAACGCCTGCAGCGCCTGCTGCGGGTTGGCCCCGAAGGCGATGCGGGCAACATAGACGTTGCCGTAGGAGATGGCCTGCAACGCCACATCCTTCTTGGCCAGCGTCTTGCCCCCTGCCGCGAACTTGGCGACGGCACCGAGCGGGGTCGATTTCGACATCTGGCCGCCGGTGTTGGAGTAGACCTCGGTATCCATCACCAGCACGTTCACATCGCGCCCGGAGGCGAGCACATGATCGAGCCCCGATGAGCCGATATCATAGGCCCAGCCATCGCCGCCGATAATCCAGACCGAACGGCGCACCAGCTGATCGATAAGCGACAGCAGCTCGCGGGCCTTGCCGGATTTCACCTCTTCCAGCCGCTCCCGCACTTGCGCTACCCGGGTGCGCTGGGCGCGGATCTCCGACTCCAGCCGCTGCGGGGCGCTAATCAGGGTATCGACCAGCTCTGGGCCCAGCTCCCCCTTCATCGCCTCAAGGGCCGCCACCGCCTGACCGTGATGCTGATCGGCAGTGAGACGGAAGCCAAAGCCAAACTCGGCGTTGTCCTCAAACAGGGAGTTCGACCAGGCCGGCCCCTTCCCTTCGCCGTTCTTGGCCCATGGCGTAGTCGGCAGGTTGCCGCCGTAGATGGAGGAGCAACCGGTGGCGTTGGCCACCAGCATGCGATCGCCAAACAGCTGGGTCAGCAGCTTGAGATAGGGGGTCTCGCCACAGCCGGCGCAGGCACCGGAGAACTCGAACAGGGGTTCGAGGAACTGGGTGCCGCGCACCGTGGAGAAATCCACCCGCTCGCGGGCAGGCCACGGCAGGCTCTCGAACCAGCGCAGTGCCTGCTTCTGACCAGCCAGATGGGGCGCTTTGTCCATCATGGCGATGGCGCGCTCGCCTTCATGGCTCTCATCCGCTCCGGCCCGCACCGGACAGGCCTGCACGCACTGGCCACAACCGGTGCAATCTTCCGGGTAGAGCTGCAAGGTGTAGCGGCTGTCGGGGAAGCCCTTGGCGGTGACGGGCACCGACTGCGCTGCCTCGGGGGCGGTCGCCAGCCAGTCCTGATGGTAGAACTTGGCCCGCAGCGCCGCGTGGGGGCAGACAAAAACGCAGTTGCCGCACTGGATGCAGATATCCGAATGCCAAATCGGGATCTCGCGGGCGATATCCCGCTTCTCGAAGCGGCTGGTGGCAGTGGGGTAAGTGCCATCCACCGGCAGCATGGAGACCGGAATAAGATCGCCGCGCCCCGCCAGCATCTCGCCAGTAACCCGCTGCACAAACTCGCTGCCACCCGGTGCCAGTGGCAGCGGATAGTCGCTGATCTGCTCTTCACCGGCCGGGATGGCCACCTGATGGAGATGGGCCAGGGTGTCGTCCACCGCCGCGAAGTTGCGCTCGACCACCTCGGGCCCCTTGCGGGCATAGCTCTTCTCGATGCTCTCCTTGATCAGCGCAATCGCCTCATCCCGCGGCAAGATGCCAGCCAACGCGAAGAAGCAGGTCTGCATGATGGTGTTGATGCGATTGCCCATGCCGTTGCGCTCGGCCACCCGATCCCCATCGATGCAGTAGAGGCGGATATCGAGGGCGCGGATGCGGGCACGCAGCCGCTCGGGCAGCTCGGCCCAGACCCGGTCAGGCTCATAGGGAGCATTGAGCAGCAGGGTCGCCCCTTCGGCAGCATGCTCCAGCAGATCGACCGACTCGACAAAACCCCACTGGTGGCAACCGATAAAGCTCGCCTGCTCGATAAGCCAGGGGGCATCGATGGGCTCGGGGCCAAAGCGCAGGTGGGAGACGGTGCGCGAGCCCGACTTCTTGGAGTCGTAGACGAAGTAGCCCTGAGCGTGGAAGCCCTCCAGCTCGCCGATGATCTTGATGCTGTTCTTGTTGGCGCCGACTGTGCCGTCGGCACCAAGGCCGAAGAAGAGCGCCCGCACCCGACTGGCGGGCTCCAGATCGCCGATGGGGTGCCAGGCCAGACTGAGGCCCGACACATCATCGACAATCCCCACGGTAAAGCGGGGGCGCGGCGTATCGGATGCCAGCTCCTCGAATACCGCCGCGCACATGGCGGGGGTGAACTCTTTGGAAGAGAGACCATAGCGGCCGCCACTGAGCCAGGGCAGCCGCTTGATAAGGCCGCGCTGCAAGCCGTCGATCAGCGCGCTCTGCACATCCAGCAGCAGCGGCTCGCCACCGGCGCCCGGCTCCTTGGTGCGATCCAGCACCGCCATGCGCCGCACGCTCTGCGGTAGCGCATCGAGCAGAGCCTGTACCGGGAAGGGGCGATAGAGGCGAATGACCAGCACACCGGTCTTGCGATCCTGCCGATTGAGCCAATCCACAGTCGTGCGGGCGGTGGCCGCTCCCGAGCCCATCAGCACGATGACATCGGTGGCATCGGGCGCGCCGTGATACTCCACCAGCCGGTAGTGACGACCGGTCAGCTCGCCGAGGTTGTCCATGCACTGCTGCACCCGCGCCGGTACCGCCTCGTAGAAGGGGTTGACGCTTTCGCGGGACTGGAAATAGGTATCCGGGTTCTGGGCGGTGCCACGCATCACCGGATGATCCGGGTTGAGGGCCCGCGCACGGTGGGCGCGTACCCAGTCGTTGTCGATCAGCGCGCGAATTTCATCTTTATGCAGCGCGGTGATCTTGTTCACCTCGTGGGAGGTACGGAACCCGTCGAAGAAGTGGATAAAGGGCACCCGGCACTGCAGGGTGACACTGTGGGCGACCAAGGCCAGGTCCTGCGCCTCATGCACCGAGCCGGAGGCAAGCATGGCAAAGCCGGTGCTGCGCGCCGCCATCACATCCTGATGGTCGCCAAAAATCGACAGCCCCTGCGCCGCCAGAGAGCGGGCCGCCACATGGAACACCGCCGAGGTCAATTCACCGGCGATCTTGTACATGTTGGGCAGCATAAGCATCAGCCCCTGACTGGCAGTGAAGGTGGTGGCGAGCGCCCCCGCCTGCAGGGCGCCGTGTACCGTACCGGCCGCCCCCCCTTCACTCTGCATCTCTACCACGGTGGGGATGTTGCCCCACAGGTTGGTCTGCCCCTCCGCCGCCCAGGCGTCGGCCAGTTCGGCCATGGTCGAGCTCGGGGTAATGGGGTAGATGGCACACACTTCGCTCAGCTGATACGCCACCCGGGCCGCGGCTTCGTTGCCGTCAACCATGATCAGTTCATGTTTCATTGGGACTCCTCCGGTTGGCGCAGCTCGATGGCGTGACAAGGACATTGGTCGTGGCAGGCACCGCAGCCGGTGCAGCGCTCGGCATCCACCTGATACCCCAGACCCGGCCCCAACTTGGCGATGGCCTGCTCGGGGCAGCTGCCGTAGCAGCCGTCACACTCGAAGCAGTTGCCGCAGGAGTAGCAGCGCGCCGCCTCGTAACGGGCGGCCACCTCATCCAGCCCGCCGATGATCTCGCCAAAGTCGTCCCGCGCCGAGGGCGGTTTGACCGGCTGACTGCTGGCAGGGGCATGGGTCTGGAACCAGAGCTGCAACTGCTCCGGCCCCACCAGCGGGTAGGAGAGCGGTTTGTGATAGTGGCGACCACGCAGCCAGGCATCCATATGGCGTGCCGCCTTCTTGCCGTGACCGGTGGCGATGGTAACGGTGCGCTCGGAGGGCACCATATCGCCACCGGCAAACAGACCCGGCACATCCGTCATCAGGTTCTCACCAACCTGCACCACCCCCTCCTTGTTGACCCGCACGCCGGGAATGCTCTCCAGCACCGAGAGGTCGACCTCCTGACCGAGCGCCAGAATAAGGGAGTCCGCTTCGAGGGTTTCAAACTTGCCAGTGGGCACCGGTTTACCCTCGGCATCCAGCGCCATCACCTCCACTTCGATGCTGGTGCTATCGAGCTGGCGGATGGTGCGCAGCCAGTTGATCTTGATCCCCTCCTCCTCGGCCTCGTCGGCTTCGAAGGCGTGGGCCGGCATATGGTCGCGGTCGCGGCGATAGATGATCATCGCCTCTTCAACACCGAGGCGACGAGCGGTGCGGGCCGCGTCCATGGCGGTGTTGCCGCCACCGTAGATGGCCACCCGCCGCCCCAGTTTGGGCGGCGGCAAACCTTTCTCTTCGGCCAGACTGGCCTGTTCGAGGAAACTCACCGCATCGAGGATCTTGCCCGCTTCCCGGGCCGGAATATCGACCCGCTTGGCCAGATGGGCGCCAATGGCCATAAAGACGGCGTCAAAGCCCCCCTCGTCGCGCTCGCGCAGCACATCCTCCACCTTGTGGTTGAGGGTCAGGGTCACCCCGGCCGCTACGATGCGGGCCACCTCCCGATCCAGCACATCGCGAGGCAGACGGTAAGCGGGAATACCAAAGCGCAGCATGCCGCCCGCCAGCGGCCCCGCTTCACGGATCTCCACCTGATGACCGAGCCGGTTGAGGTGCCAGGCGCAGGAGAGGCCGGAGGGGCCGGCGCCGATCACCAGCACCTTCTTGCCGCTGGCAGGGGCTGGTGGCGCTGGCTGCCAACCGCGGGCCAGCGCTTCGTCGCCGAGGAAGCGTTCGATGGCGTGGATAGAGACGGATTCATCCACCTGACCGCGGTTGCAGGCGCTCTCGCAGGGGTGATAGCAGACCCGGCCATGAATGGCAGGCAAGGGGTTCTCTTCGATCAGGGTCTGCCAGGCCGCTTCAAAGCGACCGGCCTGCGCCAAAGAGAGCCAGGCCTGGATGTTTTCTCCGGCCGGGCAGGCGTGATTGCAGGGTGGCAGGGCCGGCCGCCAGACGGGTAGCCGGGTACGCACCGGGCCTGTTCCCGTTTTCAGGGAGAGATCCGGCAATGGGGTCATGTCCAGTTGTTTGCTCATACATTGCTTTCTTCTTTTTGTGTGACAGGCCCCACCCGATGGCGCTTGATACCGTGTAGCCGAGGCGGACGGTGGCCGGATGAGGAAGAAGCGAAAGCGTTAGAAACTGGGAACTGACCTGATAATGGCGGCTTTTTTGTACTGATTAGCGAATCAGGATCAAAAAATGTTGCATTGAATGGGTGGTTTTAAACAGAACGTGACCGGGATAACATCTTTCCCGCTTGACTCCACTCCTTACCTCGCCAAGGTTGCGGCCAAGCGGGCAAAAACCGGATAGCCTGGTTGCCCCTCTGCGATTTTTTGCAAAAAAAACTGCATCTATCGAATCCGCATCTCTGCGCCCCGTAAAGAGATTGCCCCTCGCAGTTGGAACCGTTATGTTCCCCTTTTTCCAGGCGACTGCGCCGCTTCACAAGGATACGAAGATGCCAAGGCTAGACAGCATTCACCTCTACCCCATCAAATCGACCGCCGGCATGCCTCAGGCACGCGCCCGGGTCACCCAGGAGGGGCTCGCAGGGGATCGCCGCTACATGGTGGTCAAGCCTGATGGCACCTTCATCACCGCCCGTACCCACCCCCAATTGCAGCAGGTGGTTGCAACTCCAGTTGCAGGCGGCCTGCAACTGAACTATCCGGGGTTCGAGCCGCTCGCCCTGCAAGAGTCCGACTTCAGCCGAGCCCCGCAAGCGACAGGGGTCTGGGGCGACAGCTTCACCGCCCTGCATACAACCCCCATCGCCGACAGCTGGCTGAGCCGGGTGGCTGGCGAACCGGTAGCGCTGCTTTGGCTCGGCGAAGAGTCTGACCGCTTTCGCGAGAAGACCGGCACCCGGGTCAGCTTTGCCGACGGTTATCCGCTGCTGCTGATAAGTCAGGCCTCGCTGGATGATCTCAATCTGCGCTCCGATGCGCTGCACCAGATGAGCCAGTTTCGCACCAATCTGGTGGCGAGCGGCACCCGCCCCTTCGAGGAGGACAGCTGGGTGCGCATCCGCATCGGCGAGGTGGAGTTTCAGGTCGCCAAGCCCTGCAGCCGCTGCATCATGACCACGGTGGAAGCGGGCACCGATCGCTTCAATGCTCTCAAAGAGCCGCTTGCGACCCTCACCCGTTACCGCCGTGGCGAGGATGGCGAGGTCTACTTCGGCCAGAACCTGATCGCCCTGAACGAGGGGTGGATTGAAGCGGGTAGCGAGATCGAGGTACTGGAGCGCAAGCGCCCAGCCCCCTACCCTGACGGCGCACCGAAAAAGCGCGAGCTGATCTGCGTGGCCCGCGAACCGCTGGCCCGGGATCTGGAGACCTTCTGGTTCGAAGCCGCCGATGGCGAGCCGCTGCCCGACTACCTGCCGGGCCAGCATCTGCCCATCAGCCTCGATATCAAAAACGAGCGGGTTCAGCGCCGCTATACCCTGAGCTCCACACCGGATCGGCCGGAGCGCTACAGCATCAGCGTCAAGAAGGTGGGGGGTGGTCGCATCTCCCACTGGCTGCACCAGCAGATGCAGGTGGGCAACACCCTGCTGGCCGCAGCGCCGGCTGGCGAGTTTCACCTTGGTGCCGAGCGCTCGCTGCTGCTGCTCTCGGCAGGCTCCGGCGTCACCCCCATGCTGGCGATGGCCCGTACTCTGGCCTTGCGCGGCGAGCTTGGCGATGTCCACTTCATGCACCTGTGCCGCAGCGAAGCGGATATTCCGGCCGCCAGCGAGATGCATGCCATGGCGCAGCAGGGGATGACCCTCACCATTATCCTGAGCCAGCCGGACAGTCACTGGCAGGGGCAGAAAGGGCGGCTCGGCGATAAGCATCTCGCGCTGGTCAAAGGGTTGGCCGGACGGGAGGTGTTTATCTGCGGCCCCCACGGCTTTATGGCCGATGCGGCGGCAAAAGTGGCTGCGCGCGGCGTGCCTGCCGCACGCATCAGACAGGAGAACTTTGGCGGCGCCATTCTCTCGGTTGCCCGCGCTCATCAGCCAGTGCAACTGCGCATCGGTGAGCGGGAGTTTGCCGGCAACAATCAGGGCACCATCCTCGATCAGGCCAGCAAGCAGGGGGTGGATCTCCCCTGGAGCTGCCGCGCCGGCATCTGCGGCAGCTGCAAGCAGACGCTGGTCTCGGGCGAGGTGGCGCATCCCGACGCCCCCGCCATCAGCGCCGCCGAGCGGGCCGAGGGCAAGATCCTCACCTGCTGCGCAGTGCCGCTGACCGACCTCGTCATCAAATAAGGTGATCGAGCCGCGATAACACGCGGACAATAAAAAACGGCTGCCGAGGCAGCCGTTTTGCTTGGTAGCAACTGGCGAGATTAACCGCGCAGAGCGGCGATCCGCTGCTCGATGGGCGGGTGGCTCATGAACAGCTCGCTCATGGAGCGCTTGCCGTTGATGCCAAAGGCCATCATGGAGCCTTCCAGCTGCGGCTCGGCACCGCGGGAGAGGCGCTCAAGGGCGGCGATCATCTTGTCGCGACCGGCCAGCTTGGCGGCACCGGCATCGGCGCGGAATTCACGCTGACGGCTGAACCACATGACGATGATGGAGGCGAGCACGCCAAACACCATCTCCAGCACGAACACGGTGATCATGTAGGCAAAGCCACCGGTGCTGCTGCTCTCTTCATCGTTGTTGGAGCTGAAGAAGTTGCTGATAACGCCAGCCACGATGCGGGCGAAGAACATCACGAAGGTGTTCACCACACCCTGGATCAGGGTCAGGGTCACCATGTCGCCGTTGGCAACGTGACTCACCTCGTGGGCCAGCACCGCTTCTGCCTCGTCGCGGCTCATGCTGTAGAGCAGACCCGAGGAGACGGCCACCAGCGAATCATCGCGGCGGGCACCGGTAGCAAACGCGTTCATCTCGGGAGAGTCGTAGATCCCCACTTCCGGCATCTGGATCCCGGCTTCACGGGCCTGACGGGCCACAGTGCTCACCAGCCAGTGCTCGGTCTCGTTGCGGGGCTGCTCGATCACCTGGACGCCATAGCTGCGCTTGGCCATCCACTTGGACATCAGCAAGGAGATAAAGGAACCGCCAAAACCGAACACGGCACAGAAGACCAACAGGCCGGAAATACTGGACTTGTTGATACCCAGAACCGAGAACAGGATATTGAGTACCACCCCCAGCACCAGCATGACGGCCAGGTTGGTCACCAGGAATAGTATTATTCGCTTCATATTGACTCCTTGTGAGAATAACGGACATGGCCGGGGTTCATTGAACCTCCCTATCACCATGTTATGGATGGCATTTTAGGGAGATTCGATGAATGTTCGCTGAATATGCCGTCACAGCAGTGGCGAGATATCGAGTCGGCCCTGCAGGTTAGCTTCAAACGGATTGTTTATAAAGGGAATTTCCCCCAGAAAGGGCGCCGGCAACAAGCCCCTGAGGGTGTCCAGATTTTCCTGATAGTGGCTCATCGAGCTGTGCAGCCGATTAATAACCCAGCCTGCGACCGGCAGCTGATCGTTGCGGATGGCGGCAAAGGTGAGCAGCGCATGGTTGAGGCAGCCAAGCTTGGCCCCCACCACCAGAATCACCGGCATGTTCTCCTGCTTCACCCAGTCTGACAGCAGGTGCTTGCGATCCAGCGGCAGATACCAGCCCCCCGCCCCTTCGACGATGGCAAGCTCGGCCCCCGCCTGTTCAATTTTTCGCAGCCCCTCGCTCAGCCCCTGCAGGCTGATGGGCTGGCGCGCCTCGCTGGCCGCGATGTGCGGCGCAATCGGCGGCTCATAGGCATAGGGGTTGACCGTCTCGTAAGGCAACGGCAGGCTCGCCGCCTCCTGCAACAGGACGGCATCGAGGTTGCGCAGCCCCTCGGGCGTGCGGGCACATCCGGCCGAGACCGGCTTGTAACCCGCGCACTTGATTCCCTGTGCGCTGAATTCCCGCAGCAGGGTGCGCGCTACCAGCGTCTTGCCTGCGTCCGTGTCGGTGCCGGTGATAAAGAATGACTTCATAATGCTCTCTCCTTGGCAGGAGAGGGCCCAACGCGCCCCTCCCCCTCATACTCTGGCTGGTTCAGCAAGGTTTGCCGAGCCGGCCCAGACAGACCCGGTAACTGGCCACCAGCTGGCCATCGGGCTGACGAAATGCTTCATACGCCTGAGCCAGCCGCTGCAATCTGGCGCGCCCGCTCAGTCCGGCCGGTGCACTGCGGGCACACTCATCATTGATCTGATTTGCCCCGATCCCCTTGAGATCGCGCAACAACTGCGGCAATTCAAGATAGGCAAGATCCCAGTTTCTGCACTCAAGCCCCGGGGCAATGGCGCCCGCCGATAACAACGCCTGCTCCAATTGTGGCAGGCCAAGGAAGCGGTTGACATGGGCTCGGCCATCTACTTGCTGCCAGGCGGCGCGTAGTTGCCAGAGCGATTCATCGAGCAGGGTGGAGAAGAAGATCTGACCGCCGGGTTTGACCACCCGCAGCAGCTCAGCGAAGGCCTGCGCCGGTCGCTCGCACCACTGCAGCGCGAGGCTGGAGAATACCCAGTCGAACACGTTATCGGCGAAAGGGAGCTGCTCCGCATCGCCGCATACCAGTCGGGCGCCGCTGCCGCGCAGGGCCGCCTGCTCCAGCATGCCGGGGGCGAGGTCCAGCCCGGTTAGTCCGGCGCAGCGGGTAGCAAGATGAGGCAGGAAGAAGCCGGTGCCGCAGCCCAAATCGAGCCCGCAGCCCCGACGCTCCTCACGTACACCAGCCGCGCTCATCAGCTCGAGCAGCGCCAGCCCCACCTCCTGCTGAAAACGGGCATGGGCGTCGTAGTGACGAGCCGCCGCCCCGAAACGGCGGGCGAGCTGCGCCTTGTCTACCGTTTGAAAACGCTCAGCCATGGCAAGCCTCCCTAACCGTTGTCGCAGCAGGGCAACCCCCCAAGGCATCAAGCAGGCGATCCACATCCTGCTCGCGGTGGGCTGCACTCAGGGTCATGCGCAGCCGGGCCGTACCGACCGGCACTGTGGGCGGACGGATGGCGCCAGCCCAGACGCCGCGATCCCGCAGTCGCTCGGCCAGTTGCAAAGCAGCAGAGCTCTCTCCCACCAGCAGCGGCTGAATGGGGGTGTCGCTGGCACCGAGTTGCCAACCCAACGCCTCTGCCCCTTGTCGGAAACGGGCAATGAGCTTACCAAGATGGGCGCGGGCCTCATCGGCGGCGCGTACCAATTCGATACTCTTGCTGACCGCGCAAGCTTGCGCGGCGGGCATATGGGTGCTGTAAACATAGTGGCGGGCGAAGTTGACCAGATACTCCACCAGCTCGCGACTACCGCCGACAAAGGCACCGGCGACGCCAAGCGCCTTGCCAAAAGTGCCCATCTGGATGTGTACGCTGGCTGGATCTACTCCCTGCGCCGCCAGGGTGCCGCGCCCCTCGGGGCCCAGCACGCCGAGACCGTGAGCATCGTCGATCATCAGCCAGTTGCCGCTCCGGGCGGCGAGGGTTGAGAGCTCGCGCCAGGGGCCCTGATCCCCGTCCATGCTGAACACCCCTTCCGAAACAATCAGTCCACGATTTGGCTCAAGCTGCCGTTCAAGGGCCGCCATATCGTTGTGGGCAAAGCGCTTCATCTTGCAGGGGAGCTGGCTGCCCATCTCCTGCAGGGAGGCGTGGTTGAGTTTGTCCTGCCACAGCAGGTGTTCCTTGCCGAGCAACGCTTTAAGCACCGCCTGATTGGCCGAAAAACCGCAGTTGAAGAGCAGCACCGCCTCCACTCCGAGCCACTCGGCCAGGGTTTCCTCGAGCTCCTGGTGGGCACGGCTGTAACCGGTCACCAGCGGCGAGGCGCCGGCGCCCGCGCCATAGCGCTCAATTCCCGCTTTGAAGGCGGCCTTGATGGCGGGGTGATCCGCCAGCCCCAGATAGTCGTTGGCAGAAAAGTTGAGGTAGTTGCGCCCCGCTACCCTGAGGCGCCCGCCACTCGCCCCGTCGGTCGCGATGCGGTTGCGCAGCAGACCCGCCTGCTCACGCCCGGCCAGCGCAGCGCCCAACCCAAAGGGGCCCGTTACTGCAGGGCCGTTCATGACCGCGCAGCCCCGGCTCGTGGGCGGGTAGCGTCATAAAACATCTCGGCGGGTTCGTTCTGGCGGCTCACCTCGGCCAGCAACTCCTCTTCTTGTACCTGATCCGGCTTCTGGGCCCGCTGGGCGGGACGAATGCCGAGCTGCTTGAACAGCTGCATATCGCTGTTTTCATCCGGATTGGGGGTGGTCAGCAGCTTGCAGCCATAGAAGATGGAGTTGGCCCCAGCCATAAAGCACATCGCCTGCATCTGCTCGTTCATCTTCTCCCGCCCGGCGGAGAGGCGCACATGGGAGGCTGGCATCATGATCCGCGCCACGGCGATGGTGCGGATAAATTCGAACGGATCGAGGTTCTCCTGATCCTCCAGCGGCGTCCCCTTTACCTTGACCAGCATGTTGATGGGCACACTTTCGGGGTGGCGCGGCAGGTTGGCCAGCGCCATCAACAGGCCCGCCCGATCTTTCGCCTGCTCACCCATGCCGACGATGCCGCCGGAGCAGACCTTCATGCCAGCACTGCGTACATGTTCCAGCGTATCGAGCCGGTCCTGATAGGTACGGGTCGAGATGATCTCGCCGTAAAACTCCGGCGAGGTGTCGAGGTTGTGGTTGTAGTAATCGAGCCCCGCAGCCCCCAGACGTGCCGCCTGATCGGCGGTGAGCATCCCCAGCGTCATGCAGGTCTCCATGCCGAGCCCGCGCACCTCCTCGATCATCCGGATGATGTAGGGCATGTCCTTCTCTTTGGGGTTACGCCAGGCGGCCCCCATGCAGAAACGGGACGAGCCGTTGGCCTTGGCTTCGCGGGCCCGCTCCAGCACCTTCTCCACCTCCATCAGCCGTTCGGCCTCAAGGCCAGTGTGATAACGGGCGCTCTGGGGGCAGTATTTGCAATCTTCCGGGCAGGCACCGGTCTTGATGGAGAGCAAGGTGCTCACCTGCACTTCGTTCGGGTCAAAGTGGGCGCGGTGGACGGTCTGAGCCTGAAACAGCAGATCGTTGAATGGCAGGGCAAACAGGGCCTGAACCTCGGCGAGCGTCCAGTCATGACGAAGGGCGTGACCGCCTGTGGTGAGAGCATTCATACATGGCTTCCGGTTGTTATTGGTGGGATCCTGCGCCCGCCATCCTTGCAAAAGGTCTTTGCAAGAGCGTGAGCGCAAAACCCGCTGCCGGGCTCGTGCGAATAGTGATCTGCGCAGAGCCAAGTGGCTGAAATTGTTGGCTAGTGTAGAGAGCCCGCGTAGACTGTCAACACCGACCAGATCAAACCAATTGACAACAGAACAACAAATGACCAACCAAGAATTCGACCTGCACCATGTGTGGCACCCCTACACCTCTCTCACTCACCCCCTGCCCTGCTATGAAGTGGCCAGCGCCAAGGGGGTGAAGATCACCCTCAGCGATGGCCGTGAACTGGTGGATGGCATGAGCTCATGGTGGGCCTGCGTGCACGGCTATCAGGTGCCGGAACTGGACGCCGCCGCCACCGCCCAGCTCGGCAAGATGTCCCACGTGATGTTTGGCGGCCTCACCCACGCCCCGGCGGTCGAGCTCTGCCGCAAGCTGGTGGAGATCACTCCGAAGGGGCTGGATAAGGTCTTTCTGGCGGATTCCGGCTCGGTAGCGGTGGAAGTGGCGCTCAAGATGGCGCAGCAGTACTGGCACGCCAAAGGGACGCCCAGAGCCAAATTTGTCGCCCTGCGCAGCGGCTATCATGGCGACACCTTCGGCGCCATGAGCGTCTGTGACCCGGATGGCGGCATGCACGAGCTCTACAAGGGATTCCTGCCCGAGCACCATTTTGTCGAAGCGCCGAGCTGTCGCTTCCACGCCGAGTGGGACGAGCAGTGCGTGGTGGAGCTGGCCACACTCATGGCGGATCATCACGAGGAGATCGCCGCCATCGTGCTTGAGCCCATCGTGCAAGGGGCTGGCGGCATGCGCTTCTATCACCCCCGCTACCTGCAGTGGGTGCGCGCCCTGTGCGACGAGTTCGGCGTACTGCTCATCGCTGACGAAATCGCCACCGGCTTTGGCCGCACCGGCCAGCTGTTTGCCTGCGACTGGGCCGGCATCACTCCCGACATCATGTGTCTGGGCAAGGCGCTCACCGGTGGCTATCTCACCCTCTCGGCGACCCTCACCACCGAGCATGTCGCCCGCACCATCTGTGACGGCAAGGCAGGGGTCTTTATGCACGGCCCCACCTTTATGGGCAATCCGCTTGCCTGCGCGGTGGCCAACGCCTCCATCGAGTTGTTGCTCGCCTCGCCGTGGCAGGAGCGAGTACGCGCCATAGAACATCAACTGCGTACCGAGCTGGTGGAATTGACCCTCCACCCAGCAGTGGCCGATGTGCGGGTGCTCGGCGCCATCGGGGTGGTGGAGATGAAAGAGCGGGTGGACGTGGCGCGCATCCAGCGCAAGTTTGTTGAACTGGGCGCCTGGATCCGCCCCTTTGGCAAGCTGGTCTACCTCATGCCTCCCTTCGTGATCACCCCCGAAGAGCTTAGGGTATTGACCGGTGCCATCAGCCAGGCGATTGCCGAGGGCGAGTTTTAAACATCATCGCGGGCGGCCTCACCGGTCGCCCGTCTGTGGCATCCCCATTTGATATATAAAGAGGGCAAGTTTATGCACCTCATTCAGCGTTCACTTGCCGGAATGTGAGCAAAACACCAGACCTGAGGCGCCAAGAGGGGTAGACTGCTGCGGTTTTACCATCAAGAAAGATTGCTCATGCGCCTCTCCATTGCTGCCAAAATCAACTTTTTCCTGCTCTTCATCTTCTCCATGGTACTGGTCTTCTCCGCCGCCTATCAGGCGGTGCGCGAGCGCGATCTCATCCTGAGCCTCATCAAGGAGCAGAGTCAGGAGCAGACCGAAGCCTACTTCGACGGCCTCAACATGCTGATGCTGACCGGCAAGATGGATGCCCGCGACACCCTGCGTGCCAAGTTTCTCGAGCACGCTCATGTGGAGGATGCCCGCATCGTCCGTGGCGACGCGGTGAGCAAACAGTTCGGGCCGGGGCGCCCCGCTGAACAGGGCAAGGATGACTATGACCAGCTGGCGCTGGCGGGCAAAGGGAGCCTGGAGGTGGTGCACAACGGCATGCACAGCCGGCTGGTGGTGACCCGTCCGCTGCTGGCCAAGAAGGATTTTCGCGGCACCGACTGCACCAGCTGCCATCTGGTACCGGAGAATACCGTGCTCGGCGCCGTCCGTTTTGATTACTCTCTCGACTCCCTCTTTACCCGGGTCGAGCAGAATATCCTCACCTCCGCGCTAATTCTCACCGGTATCTTCGGGCTGGGGCTGCTGCTGACCCTCTGGGTCATCCGCACCTGGATCGTCCGCCCCCTCAACCAGCTGACCCGCTCCATGGAAGAAGCCACCGATATGCATGACTTCGGCCACCGGCTGGAGGGGGACGATGGCGACGAGATTGGCCGGCTGGCGCTGGCCTACAACCAGATGCTCGACAGCGTGGAGCGTCAGCTTGGCAAGCGTCCCGTTTGCAGCAAGCGGGATCATGAACAGACCCGTACGACGGGCCAACCAGAAGACTAGAGATAGTAGAAGAGCAGGCTGGCGATAAGGATAAGCAGGAGGATCGCCAGATGGACGTGCCGGGCATCCTCCCGGCGGCGATGACGCTTGCGGCCAACAAATAGCGCCACCAGGGTCAGCAGACAGCAACCCCACAGCCCGTGCAGCAGCCAGGGGGTAAAAACCGGATCCCATCCGGCCCGCACGCTCTCGCCGCCATAGACCAGAAAACCGTAGGCTCGCTCGGGACGGGCGTGGTGATAAATAGAGAGCAGCACGATAAAGCCACCCCAGCAGAGCAGTACCAGCCCCTGCAACAGCCGTGTCAGCCAATCGGGCCCCTGCCGCCGATCTTTCACTCGCCTCTCCTGCCCCGCGACCTCATATCGGGTGAACCATGCCGAAAACCCCACCAGAGTCCGACATTTTTGCTTGTTTATCAAACCCGCGCGGGTAAGATTAACGGCTTAGTCTGCCATCATGGGCCAATGATTGCCCGGGCCAGACCCATAGCGCTGCAAAGAACAAGCTGGAGACAATATTTCGATGACGCACGCATCCGTAGTTGATGTGCTGACCGGTAAACATGCGGTTGGCACCACCCTGACTGTACGAGGGTGGATCCGGACTCGCCGTGATTCCAAGGCGGGGATCTCATTTTTGGCCATTTCCGATGGCTCCTGTTTCCATCCGGTACAGGCCGTCGTCCCCAATACCCTGGCCAATTACGAGAATGAAGTGCAGCGTCTGACCACAGCTTGCTCCGTGGAAGTGACTGGCGTCGTGACCGAATCCCAGGGCAGCGGCCAGGCGTTCGAACTGCAGGCCACCGAAGTCAAGGTTGTCGGCTGGGTCGAAGATCCGGACACCTACCCGATGGCCGCCAAGCGCCACAGCATCGAGTACCTGCGTGAACAGGCTCACCTGCGCCCGCGCACCAACATCGTTGGCGCCGTGACCCGGGTTCGTCACTGCCTGGCTCAGGCCATTCACCGCTTCTTCCACGAAGAGGGGTTTGTCTGGGTAGCGACCCCGCTCATCACCGCCTCTGACACCGAAGGTGCCGGCGAGATGTTCCGCGTCTCTACCCTGGATATGGAAAACCTGCCGCGCACCGACGCCGGCAAGGTGGACTACAACGAAGATTTCTTCGGCAAAGAGGCCTTCCTGACCGTATCCGGCCAGCTGAACGCCGAAACCTATGCCTGTGCCCTCTCCAAGGTCTACACCTTCGGCCCGACCTTCCGCGCCGAAAACTCCAACACCAGCCGTCACCTGGCCGAGTTCTGGATGGTGGAGCCGGAAGTGGCCTTCAACAATCTGGAAGATAACGCCGCGCTGGCCGAAGCCATGCTGAAGTACGTCTTCAACGCCGTACTGACCGAGCGCCGCGATGATCTGGAGTTCTTTGCCCAGCACGTGGACAAGGATGCCATCGGTCGTCTGGAGCGTTTCGTCTCCTCCGACTTCGCCCAGATCGACTACACCGACGCCATCGAAGTGCTGCAGAACTGCGGCAAGAAGTTCGAGTTCCCGGTCTCCTGGGGTATCGACCTCTCCTCCGAGCACGAGCGCTATCTGGCCGAGGAGCACTTCAAGTCTCCGGTAGTCGTGAAGAACTACCCGAAAGATATCAAGGCCTTCTACATGCGCCTCAACGACGACGGCAAGACCGTTGCCGCGATGGACGTACTGGCTCCGGGGATCGGCGAGATCATCGGTGGCTCTCAGCGTGAAGAGCGTCTGGACGTGCTGGATGCCCGCCTGGCCGAGATGGGCCTGAAGCAGGAAGATTACTGGTGGTATCGCGACCTGCGTCGCTACGGCACCGTGCCGCACTCCGGTTTCGGTCTGGGCTTCGAGCGTCTGGTGGTCTACGTGACCGGTATGGGCAACGTCCGCGACGTGATCCCCTTCCCGCGTACCCCGCGTACCGCCGAGTTCTGATAACGACAACCTGTCGCACAGATCTGAAAAGCCGACCTTCGGGTCGGCTTTTTTATTGCCCGCTTTATAGCGATACTCAGGATCAATCGGCACAAGGGATCTGTAGCCCATGGGATATCGTCTGCTTCTGTTACTGTTACTGCTCTCTCCCCTGCGGCTTATGGCCGAAACCGTCCGTCTGACCACGCTGGAGTGGCCCCCGTTTACCACCCAAAGCCTGCCCGATGGCGGCCTCACCGGCCATATCGTCAAGCGCGTCTTTGCCGAGGCGGGGCTGGAGGTGGAGTTCGATTTTTTCTCCTGGCAGCGGACGGTGTGGCTCGCCTCCGATCCGGCCCATGGCTATATCGGCTACTTCCCCGAATATCTGGCCGACAACCAGAGCGACAAGTGGCGTATCTCCGCCAGCGTGGGAGACAGCGTGCTGGGGCTGGCGCAGAAGGCGGGCAAGCCCATCCCCTGGCAACGGCTTGAGGATCTGGTGCCCTACCGGATCGGCGTGGTGGCGGGCTACGTCAACACCCGGGAATTTGACGCCATGATGGCGAGCCAGCAGCTCCACACCTTTGCCGTGGATGGCGATCACCTCAACCTGCGCAAGCTGCAGCGCGACCGGCTCGACCTCGCCGTCATCGACCGGGATGTCTTCTATTGGCTGATCCGCCACGATGACAAGCTCCATCCCGAGCAGCTCCAGTTCAATCCGAAGATCCTCGAGCACAAGAGCCTGCACATCATGTTCCGCCCCGATCAGCAGGCGCTGCAGCAGCGGGTGGACAAGGCGCTGGCCAGACTCGATATCCAGAAACTGAGCGAGGAGTACCAGCGCCGCTATCTGGCCGATAAATAAGGACTCTTTCGGAATGAGCGGCAAAAGGCCGCCACTGCCGAAAAAAACATCCGAAGAGCCCCCTTTTTACCCCTCTTGTCCTCCTGCCAATCATCTGCAGCCTGTTTTCATTTGCCTCCCTTCTTCCATGCTTTTACACCACCCCATCGGGCAAGATGCCCCTGCTTAAGGGATGGCAACCGGATGAAAAAATGATGGATTTGTTATTAGGTGGTTTTTAAGTGGTTTAATCAAAAATTCATCGAGTTATTGAAGTAACTCAATTTTTTCACTTTTGCAGGGGAGCAAAATAATAACTAACCCTTTTGGGCTAATTAAAAACAGACAATGACAATTCATGGTTCAGGCTACCCGCGGCAACATGGGTTGAATCACACGAGGTAATGGAATGATCTTGATGGAATTTTTGGTGGTACTCGGCTGCTTGCTGCTCGGTACCCGCTTTGGTGGCATGGGGCTTGGTCTCATCAGTGGTATCGGTCTCTTCCTGCTGACCTTCGTTTTCGGTCTGGTGCCGGGCGAACCGCCGGTGCAGGTAATGCTGACCATTCTGGCGGTGATCGGTTGTGCCGCCACCCTGCAGACCGCCGGCGGTCTCAACCTGATGATGCAGGTAGCCGAGCGTCTGCTGCGCCGTCACCCGCAATACATCACTATCCTGGCACCGCTCACCACCTGGACCCTCACCTTCCTGTGCGGTACCGGCCACGTGGTCTACACCATGTTCCCCATCATCGCCGACATCGCGCTGCAGAAGAACATTCGTCCCGAGCGCCCGATGGCTGTCGCCTCCGTTGCCTCCCAGATGGCCATCTGCGCCTCGCCGGTATCGGTTGCCGTGGTCTCCATGGTCTCCATTCTGGCGGCTGGCCACGGTATCGGTCAGGCCTATGGTCTGCTCGACATCCTGATGGTCGCCATCCCCTCCTCCCTGACCGGTGTCATCGTGGCGGCCCTGTGGAGCCTGCGCCGCGGCAAGGATCTGGACAAGGACGAGGAGTTCCAGGCCAAGATCCAGGATCCGGAGCAGCGCGCCTTCATCTACGGTGGTGGCGAGACCCTGCTCAACACCAAATTCCCGAAAGAGGCCTACTGGTCTACCTGGATCTTCTTCGCCGCCATCGCAGCCGTGGTGCTGCTGGGTGCCGATGAGGCGCTGCGTCCCGTCTTCACCATCAAGGACAAGACTGGCCCGCTCTCCATGAACCTGGTGATCCAGATGATGATGCTGATCGCTGGTGCCATCATCCTGATGCGCTGCAAGGTCAAGCCGGGCGAGATCGCCAACGGCGCCGTCTTCAAGGCGGGCATGGTCGCCATCTTCTCCGTATTCGGGGTTGCCTGGATGAGCGAAACCTTCTTCCAGGCCCACATGCCGCTGCTCAAAGAGACCCTGGCCCACGTGGTACAGGCCCAGCCCTGGACCTACGCGCTGGTGCTGTTCCTTATCTCCAAGCTGGTAAACAGCCAGGCCGCCGCCCTCACCGCCATCGCCCCCATGGGTCTGGCGCTGGGTGTGGAGCCGAAACTGCTGATCGCCTTCCTGCCGGCGAGCTACGGCTACTTCGTGCTGCCGACCTACCCGAGCGACCTGGCCTGTATCGGTTTCGACCGCTCCGGTACCACCCGCATCGGCAAGTTCATCATCAACCACAGCTTCATCATTCCGGGGCTGATCGGGGTGGTGACCTCCTGCTCGCTGGGCTTTATCCTGACCAGCATCCTGCTCTGACCGGCAATCGCTGTTCAATCGCTGCCACAGGCCCCCGCACGGGGGCCTGTGTTTTTGTGGCGCACTCCATACTGCTTTGCCAACTGCCCGCACTCTGGGTAGCATGACCCCTCTTTTCTTTGCGGAATCTTCCCCATGTCTCGCGTCATCGTGCTCTGGAGCGGCGGCAAGGATGCCATGCAGGCCCTCTGCCATGCCCGTGAAGCGGGCCATCAGGTGGTGGCACTGGCCACCTTTGCCCCCCCAGCCCCCCGCTTTCTGGCCCATCCCCTGTCGCAAGTACGTCGGCAGGCGGCGGCCCTCGCGCTGCCCCATCTGCTAGTCACCATAGAGGCGCCGTTCGATCTCGGTTATGAGCGGGCGCTGGCCAAACTTAAGGAGGAGTGGCAACTCGATGGGGTGGTCACCGGCGATATCGACAGCGTGGGTGGTGCGCCTAACTGGATCCGCGAGCGCTGTCGCCCGCTTGGTCTCACAGTTCACACCCCGCTCTGGCAACTCTCCCGCGAGGCGCTGCTGGCGGATCTGCTGGCCCGCGGCATCGTCGCCCACCTCTCCTGCGTCGATACCAGAGTGTTGGCCCCCGAGTGGGTGGGACGCACCCTCGATGCCACTACCCTCGCCGAGTTGCAGCAGTTGGCAGCAACCCAAAGCTTTGATGCCTGCGGCGAGCAGGGGGAGTACCACACCATGGTGACCGACGGCCCGGGCTTTGCCGCGCCGCTGGCACTCGGCCACTGGCAGGTTGCCCATCAAGAGCAGCTTGCCTATCTGCTGGAGGATGAGGGGTAGCGGCGCGGCGCAGCGCTGTTCTATGTCTCTGCACCGGTACGGCTGATAACAAAACGGGAGGCGATGGCCTCCCGTTTTGCTTGTCTTTGACGCCGACCTATTTGGCCAGCTTGCCCAGCACCCGCTGCAGCAGGCGGATACGCGGCTCGATGCTATCGAGCAGCAGGAATTCCGCCTCCGAGTGGAAGCCACCGCCCATGGGGCCGAAGCCATCCAGCGATGGCACACCCGCCGCTGCGGTAAAGTTGGCATCCGAGCCGCCACCGGCCTCCAGCCAGTTGAAGGTGATCCCCTCCTCCTTGGCTGCCGCCTCCACCAGCGCCATCACGGCCTCGGTGTCGCCACTCGGGCGCATCGCCGGCTTGAAGGTCTGGCGATCCACCTCGACCCGACAGCCCGCAAGGAAGGGGTTGTTGGCCATAAAGGTGAGCCGCTCGTGTACCGCTGCCGCCTCTGCATTGCTCCAGAAGCGCAGATCGACGATCGCCTCGGCAAAGTCGGGCACCACGTTGACGCCGGTGCCGCCCTGTACCACGCCGACATTCATGGTGGTGCCGGTCTCCATATTGACCTGTTCGTTGATGGCCAGCACCCAATGAGCGAGTTCGGTGATGGCGGAGACCCCTTCGGTCAGCGCCGAACCGGCGTGGGAGGCCTTGCCGTGGAAGGTAATACGGTACTTGGCATTGCCCTTGCGGGCGCTGATGAGATCGCCGCTCGGGCGCGCTGCTTCGGCCACCAGCACGCAGCCGCTCTGCCTGGCTTTTTCCACCAGCCAATCTTTGGACCAGGGGGAGCCAATCTCCTCGTCGCAGTTGCAGCAGACCAGCACCTTGAGCTTGGCCAGCTGCGCCGGATCCATCTCTTTCAGGGCATACCAGGTGGAGAGCAGGCCGCTCTTCATGTCCGAGACGCCGGGGCCAAAGGCCTGATTGCCTTCAATCTTGAGCGGGCGCTTGGCCGCCGTCCCCTCGGGGAAGACGGTGTCCATGTGGCCCACCAGCATCACGTCGTAGTGATCGGCCCCCGGGGCATTGGTTGCCTCGAGGCAGGGGCCGCACTCGGCGGCGAACTGGTGACGGGTCACCTGCCAGCCGATGGCCTCATATTTCTCGGTCATGATGTCGGCCACTTTGGCCACCCCGGCCGGGGTGCGGGTGCCGCAATCGAGGTTGATGAGCGGGGCCAGATCGGCCAGATAGGTATCGAGGGAAAACGGGCGCGTGAGGTTGGTCATTATCTTCTCCATGAAACAATCTGCGATAAAAGCAGCTTGTTTTTGCAACAATGCGGAACGGCGGGCTGTTACACCCGCCTTGCCAACAGCGGTCGACCTACCAGAACCGGGTGGCCGACCGCCCTGTAAACCACCGCTTTTACATGAACAGCAGATAGTTGAGGGTCAATGCCGTCACCAGCGCCCCCGCCATGGGCACGCAGGTGCGCTTCACCACCACGAAGGGGGAGACCTTGGCGATGCCCGCACAGGCGATCAGCACCGCCGCAATCGGGGAGACGGTGCGGCCAATACTGGAGGCGAGCTGCATCGGCAGCAGCATGGTCACCGCAGGTACGCCGAACTTGGCTGCCACGGCAGGCGCCAGGGTCGAGAAGCTGAGGAACGCCGCGTTGCCGGAGCCCATGATCACCGCGGCCACCATGATGAGGCCCACCATCACCAGGGTCATCAGACCGCTGCCGATGCCGGCATTGCTGGCTGAGTGCAGCAGGGTGTCGATAGCGCCAATGGCTTTGAGGGATTCGGCAAACAGCTCGGCACAGACGATGAGCGCCACCACGGGGCCAAACACCTTGCCCATGCCGTCGAGGAAGCTGGAGAGCCCGGCAAAGGCGGTGCGCACCGAGCGGGTCCGCAGCAGCTCGCACAACATGCCGATAAAGACCGACAGCAGCATGGCCACTTCCACGCTGACGCTGATGGTGGTCACCAGCAGTTTGGAGAAGGTCATCATCAGTACGAAGGGGATGATGGGCAGCAGGGCATACCAGGTGGGCGCCGCTACCGCGTCAGTGCCCTTCTCATCCAGCTCGGCGTGTTCGCCGCGATGCCGGGCCGGATCCCAGCCATCCTTGCGGTCACAGTGCCGCTGCCAGAAGAAGTGCAGCACCATGGTCACCAGCAGCATGGGGGCCACCAGCCAGATCTGGTAGTCAACGAAATAGCTGGTCGGATCCATGCCGGATTGGCCGGCGGAGAAGATGGCGTTGGTCTGGGTCGGGCCAATCTCGAACGCCTGGGAGGTGGCGATGACGCCACAGGCGGAGGCCGGGCTGATACCGAGGTTGCGCATCACCGGATACATGGTGACCATCAACAGCAGACCAAGGCCGGTGGCGGAGGTGACAAACAGGGAGACAAAGACCGCCACCAGATAGCAGATGGAGAGCATCAGGTAGCTGGACTGAATGCCTGCCACCGGTTTGACCGCCACCCGCACCAGCGCCTGGGAGGCACCGATATGGGACATGTAGGTGGCAAAACCGGCCACCGCCATGATGGTGAGGCCGAGGCCCGCCGCACGGTAGGAGAAGATCCCCTTGAACACTTCGAACAGATCGAACAGGGCGAAGCCGGTGCTCTTGTCAGCGGGCAGAATGGGGTGCAATCCCAGCCAGTAGGCCAGGGTGAAAATGGCCATACCGGCCAATGCCAGCACCGCCTGCGGGTTGTAATCCTTGATGATGCCGTAGACCACGGCAACCAGTATGAGCAAGACGAAGACGAGTTCCAATATTCACTCCTGATAAATTTATCGAAGAGCGAAATCTAGTGATCTGACCAGAACTTGCCTTTGATCCCCATCAATAAAGGGGCCATCACCGTCATCAGACAGCATAATATGTCGAGCAAGTAACACTTTTTCATCATTCACACTACCGAGAACCGTTTTACACGGTTTAATCGGGAATTGTGTAACGCGACTCCCCTCTTTTTTGCGTTGGATCAACATAAGCCGCCCCCGAAGCGGCCAAGATGCGCATCGACAAGAGCGACCATTTCGCGCCGGAGAGAGTTATGACAAACCAAGCCACCGCAGGTGTCTCGACCTGCGATTATCAGCTGTGGGATATCCTCGTCGAGTCTGCAAAGGAACGCACCACCATTCGTTACTCCAAACTGGCCAAAATGGCCGGACTGGAGCAGCGTCAGGACGAACTGCGCACCCTGCTGCAGCGCGTTCGCATGTACTGCACCGAAAACCACCTGCCAATCCTCTCCGCCATCGTGGTGGACGATGTGGGCAAATACAGCGGCCTCTCCTCCAGTCTGCCCGACGCCCCCTGGGAGCGCGCCCGGGTCTTTGATCACCCCTGGCATCCGCTGCACTGATACCAGCTGCCCCGGCAGCACAGAAGAGACACTCTTCTGCCTCTCCAGAGCGCGCCACCCGGCGCGTTCTGGCTATCTGGATCCCCGCTTTTCCTCCTCTCGCCCCTTCCGACGGTGCCATCAGCGTTGCCATGGGATCGCCACAATGCCAGAATCGGGCCCTTGCACTCTGTTGATTCGGATTTTCGGGCGCGGCCACGACCAGCGCCCACAAGAGAAGGACTCCCCATGGCCACCACCCTCTATGGCATCAAGAACTGCGAGAGGTTAATTATGGAAGAACCACAAAAAAGCCTGAGGTAACCACAGGCTTACTGATTTACTTAAAGCTTGGAAAATCAATTAGAAAGCACCATTCTGGCGTAACGCAGTTGTGAACCCGCTAAACGCTTTTGCATGTGTAGATGAGTTGGATACATCTTTGCTACCTACAGGTGAGAAGCTAGCTACCATGTACTTCGTGTAGGTTGAGACTTTCATCTTCACAAGCTTAGACTGAGCGATCTTTTCGTATTCCTTCGTAGAAATACAGAACCGACGGAGTGAAAAGCTAGGGACAGATACATACATCAAACCAGAGTAGACGGTTGCTCCGAAGTCTGTATGTGCACTACAAACCCGCCCATCAATCATCTGACCATCAGCATTGATTTTCAGTGCTACCACATTCTCTATCTGAGGGTAAATCGCGTCCAGATACACATCCTTACTACCCGAATGCCACTCCAGATTGATAAACAAATTGTACTGTTCACCCATTCCCAGAATGCTATCTACGGATACTATTGTCTTTTCCGCCTCGAAAGAGTCTTTTTTAACAACCACATCTCCGGATGGTTGCTCACTCAGTGACGCACACCCACTTATTAATCCAACTGCCAGCATGGCAGCCCCAAAAACAGCTTTCATCTTCATCCCTAAATTATTGTTTTGATTAGCTAAAAGTGAGGTTTCCCTCACCAAATAATAGCAGTATGGTTATGTATGCAGTATCCGGTGAACACTTGACACACTGATACCCAACCGCTTTGCCACTGATGCCTTAGCGATGCCCTGCGATAGAAGACGCAGCACCTCGTCCCGCTTTTCCATCGCGGTCGGCTTTCGGCCCTTGTAGACCCCTTTTGCCTTAGCCAAGGCAATCCCTTCCGCCTGACGCTCCAGCATGATTTCCCGCTCGAACGTGGCGATAGCTCCGATCATGGTCAACATCAGCTTACCTGTCGGGGTAGCCGTATCGATGCCCAAATTCTGGATCTGCAATGTTACCCCTTTGGCGTGTAGCTGGTCTGTGATCTCCAGCAAGTGCCTAGTGTTTCGAGCGAGTCGATCTAACTTGGTGACTTTTAGCACGTCCCCAGACCGGGCGAACTCGAGCATCGCCTGTAGTTGCGGCCTATCCGTCTTGCTACCGCTGACCTGCTCATGAAAAACTTTTTCACACTCCGCCAGAGCTATCAGTTGCTGCTCCAGCGATTGCCCCGTGGTCGAGACACGGGCATACCCGATGATTGCCATGATGGCCTCCCAATAGGCTCAAGACCCTGCAAGAAAAACGTGTCAAAACTCGAAAACCAACCCGTGTGACAGGGGTTGCCGGGGGTGCTTCCGGTCTGTCACACGGGCATGGTCTATTGAGCGTCCGGCTCCTTCGGCGGGGGCGGCGGTGTCTGCATCGAGTTGACGGCCTCCTTAATGAGGACGCCCAAGGCTGCCAGCAGTGCCGCCTCCAACGCTTTCAGTAACGGGTTTCCTTGCTGCTCATTCATACGCCTTCTCCTTGCTGGATGGCTCCCGACAAGGGGCCAGATGTGATGTATTCCATGGGATTCTCCTATGGTGTTGGTCTCATCTGGCTTATACCGGCGTTTGGTCTGAATGTTGCCTGCTCGTTTTCCTTGTGCTGGTGGGGTTTGGGATTGTTTTTGCCGGGCAATCAACCGGGCAAGATCGTTGCAATCTTCTCGGAATCTCTCCTTCGGGTGGCTGGTAAGCTCCCCCCTCGGTGCAGTAAATAGATAAGAGTCAGTGTAACTAAACGGGTATATATATCGGGCTGGAACAGCTGGAACACCAGACACATACCGCCGAAAAGCCCATGAACACGCTGTCGGATGTGTCGATGAGACTCAAATCGACCAGACACATCACCCCGAAATGTGTCGATTGGCAGTCACTCGCGGCGGGGTCAGACGGTGATAGGCCAGATTACCGCTATGCCTCTGACTCAACCGCCAGCCAAGCCGCTCTGCTATCGCTTTAAGGTCTCGTCCCGGCTGAGCTGGATATCGTAGATACCCGGCTGGATCGCAGGTATAAGCACTCTGGGCAGAATCTCGCGTGATATCAAGATGTCGGCCATCACCCGGCTCTGCCATAGCCATCAACAGCCCTTGCAGGTACTCCTCCACGCTTAGGATGCGTCCCTGAGCACGACAGATGGTGGCCCACAGCTCTTGTTCCTCGTGCCGTATCCTGAGCGGTCTGAGGCCCGTCTGCTGCTCGATGTAGGCATCACGCTGGTGGTCTGCTTGGCGGTTCGCTGGCTCCAGATGATAGGCTTCATCAAACTCCAGCAAGTACACCTCCTGCCGGATCGGTTTGTCAAAATACTTCCCGTTTGGGTCGAACCACTGCAAATCTACCCGAAAATCCACCCGGTAAGGGTCGCAATCGAACTGCGGGATCACCTCCATTCGCAAACCCGGTTGCTGCATTTGAAAGTAAGTAACCAGCGGGGCCAAGTATTCCACATAAAATGCAGCCTCATGGCGGCTTTGCCTTTCATCATGTGGTAACTCCAGCCCGGTAAGCTGCTCGATCTCCGCTATTAGCCTCAGGTTTAAGTGAGAGCTGGGGCCATAGGTCAACACAGCCAAGGCTTGTAAGGGAGTCCACGTCCCCAATCCATTATCCGGTTCGGGAACCTCCGGAAGGTCGAGTCCCTGCACCTGCTGGATGTTGGCGATTGCCCGCTTGACGTACTGACTGAATCGTCGAGTGCTTCGCTGACTGAATCCAGGAATCTGCGAGAGCAATGCTTTTGGGTCGATGCCCCTCTGTGAGTGGTGCCCAACAAAGATGCCTACCACGTCCAACTCCCCTTGTAATGCCTTCACTTTGACTCTTGTAAACTCAAGTCCTCAAACTCATCATCCAGACCGCTGGACGCATCTTTCCGATGTGACTCATACTCATCGGTCTCACCCTTCACCCACGCAGCATCAATATAGGGAGCCTCTGAGGTTGTCCTTAACAACTCCTCACCACTGAGATCTCTAACGCTACTACCTGCCAGCTTGGGTTTGAAAGCTTGCTCTAGCATGAATTTATCATCTAGCCCCTTAAATACTGCGGCCAGATCATAACCATCGTAGCTAAATTTGACCTCTTTCAGCACTGCTTTCAATTGGCTATTAAATAGTTGACGCTGCTCAGTGCTGATCAGTTCTTCTGGTTTCAGTAGATTGAGAATAGTTTTTTCTGACAGCTCTAGGCTCATGAGCTCGCTCTCAATTTCGTGTATTTTTTCCTCTAAGGCTTCGCAGTTAGCTTTAATCTTTACAAATTCTTTTCGAAAAGTAGCATCATCATCAAAATCTAATATGGATTGAGCTGCTTTACTCTTCTTTCTACTCTCAACATCGAGCTGAGCAGTCAATGTGGCCAACTGTTCTTTTAGAGATAAAACCTTCTCATTCTCCCCCACCCGTCTTTGCATTACTTCTGATAGAATGCAGACTGCTTGTAATAACTGAGGCTCAACTTTGTTATAGAGCATGTTTGGCAGATTGCACCCTGTGATATTCTGCTTAGGACAAACAAGATAGTTGCGAGGGCTCCCTACTCGTCCTTTATTTTGGTAGCGTAACGCCTCCCCACACTGACAACGAAGTATACCGCTAAAGAGGTTGTTATAAGTGCCTTTCCGATAGGAACCACTATGATTACTTCTCTGGCTGATAATATGCTGCACTTCGTTGAATAATATTGGCTCGACTATTGCCGGATAATATCCCCAGATAGGGCTACCCTCCGGAATTCGCTTGCCATCCTTTATTTGATGTGGCTGAAATACCCCAATCACAGATTCGCTCTTAATAACCGCTTGAATGCCTGCTGGACGCCAGTCAGTTTCTTTTCCAAAAGTCTTATAACCCTTATCCAGAAAGATCTTGGCTATTTGCTCATAGCCACAGCCGGATTTGGCCAACTCAAACATCTCGTTCACAACGGCTGTTCGTTCGGGGATTGGCATGATCTTACCCTCCTCCCATTTCAGCCATGAGGGAAGACGAGAGTTTTTCATTACTTGATTGTTGTCTCTGGCCTGTTTGCGGCCTTTGTCCCAAGCTTTGCGACTACGGTCACTCTTAGTTTCTGACTCGTTATTAGCACGCACCATGAACATAATAGAAAGCAATAGATTTTGAGTCTCAACCTGCCCTGAGCGATACACCGCATTATCATCAAGGGTAACGATCACTATGCCTGCACTAATGATGGCAAGGAATTGACTTAGAGCTGCCTCAACAGCTTGTCGACTTAGGCGGTCTACTGACTCGACCAATAAATAAGAACCTTGCTCAATTTTTCCACTCTTCACTGCATCAAAGAAGCGACCCAAGGCTCCTTCCGTCATGTTAGCCCCACGAAATGCACTCGTACCAAGGTCATCAATCGTCTTCTCTACAAGCTGGAGATTGTGCTTGGCACAGTAGTCGGTAGCCTTCTGAAGCTGACGGTGATAACTGTCTCCCTGTGCCTGCTTTGGGGTACTGAATCGAATGTAGGAATACGCCTTCGGGGGACGGCTCATGACAACTCCTTTTACATTGGCCCACATTCAGGAAGTAGTGAACAAGGCTGAGAACTAAGATGAGGTGAGCCTACCAGAATGACGGCACTTCTAACAATATTCATTGTGTTTTTTTTTGCCAAACATCGATCATATCGACCAATGCAAGCCTTCTACCATGGTGGCTAACCCAAAGCGGCCTCGTTTCCATGCGTGGAGATCGTCTGTATGCTACAGCCCATCAAACGGAACACGGTGAACCCCATGGAAAACAAGAGCGAATGTAAAGTCGTACTTTACGGCATTTCCCCCAAGAACTGCGACACCATCAAGAAAGCCCGCAAGTGGCTGGATGAGGCCGGCATCGACTACCGCTTTCACGACCATCGCGCCGATGGCCTGAACCCGGACGATCTCGACCGCTGGCTGGCCAAGCTCGGCTGGGAAGCGCTGCTCAACAGTCGCGGCACCACCTTCCGCGCCCTGCCGGATGAGGCCAAACAGGGGCTCGATACCGCCAAGGCGCGCGCCCTGCTGCTGGAGCACCCGGCGATGATCAAGCGCCCGCTGCTGGATCGTGACGGCGAACTGACCCTGGGTTTCAAGGCCGATCACTACCAATCCCTCTTCTCCCGTTAAGGACAACTAAGGACAACTGATGTCGGATGTCATCGCACTGGCCAAGGATCTGATCCGCCGCCCCTCCGTTACCCCGCTGGATGAAGGGTGCCAGACCCTGATGGCGGAGCGCCTCGCCAAACTCGGCTTTGTTATCGAGCCCATGGTATTTGAGGACACCACTAACCTCTGGGCCCGTCGCGGCAGCGAGGGGCCGCTCTTCTGCTTCGCCGGTCACACCGACGTGGTGCCCGCCGGGCCATTGGAGAAATGGCACACCCCGCCGTTCGAGCCGACCATCAGGGATGGCGTGCTCTACGGCCGTGGCGCCGCCGACATGAAGGGCTCGCTGGCAGCCATGGTGGTGGCGGTCGAGCGCTTCGTGGCCGAGCATCCGGATCACGCCGGGTCGATCGCCTTCCTTATCACCTCCGATGAGGAGGGGCCCTTTATCAATGGCACCACCCGTGTGATCGACACCCTGGAAGCGCGCAACGAGAAGATCACCTGGTGCATCGTCGGCGAGCCCTCCTCCACCGCCGTGGTCGGGGATGTGGTGAAAAATGGCCGCCGCGGCTCCATCACCGGCGATCTGCTGGTGCGCGGGGTGCAGGGCCATGTCGCCTATCCCCATCTGGCGGACAACCCGATCCACAAAGCCGCGCCAGCGCTGGCTGAACTCGCCGCCACCGTGTGGGATGAGGGCAACGCCTACTTCCCCCCCACCAGCTTCCAGATTGCCAACATTCAGGCGGGCACCGGCGCTTCCAACGTCATTCCCGGCGAACTGCACGTCCAGTTCAACTTCCGCTTCAGCACCCAGCTGACCGACCTGGATATCCGCGAGCGGGTCGAGGCGCTGCTGGGTAGACATGGTCTCGATTACCAGCTGAACTGGACCCTCTCCGGCCAGCCGTTCCTCACCGACACCGGCAAACTGCTGGCGGCGGCGGTCTCTGCCATCGAGGCGGTCAATGGCCAGCAGCCAGCCCTGCTCACCACCGGCGGCACCTCGGACGGGCGCTTTATCGCCCCTACCGGCGCCGAAGTGATCGAGCTCGGCCCGGTCAACGCCACCATCCACAAGGTGAACGAGTGCGTGAAGGCGGACGATCTGGATCTGCTGGCCGACATGTACCAAGGGGTACTGGAGCGACTGCTGGCATGACGCAGGAACAGCTGATGGGGCTCGACGAGAGCCACCTTATTGTGGTGGGGCGCGGCCCCCACCGCCTGACCCCGGCGGCGGCGGCCTCCTTCAACGACATGCAGGTGGCGGCCGCCCACGCCGGTTTCAACCTGCAACCGGCTTCCAGCTGGCGCGGTTTTGATCGCCAGCTCGCCATCTGGAATGGCAAGTGGCGCGGCGAGCGGCCACTGCTCGATGCCAACAGCCAGCCCATTGATGCCCTGCAGCTGAGCGATGAAGAGCGGCTACACGCCATTTTGCGCTGGAGCGCCCTGCCCGGCACCAGTCGCCACCACTGGGGCACCGATCTCGACATCTACGACCCGGACTGCCTGCCCGCCGACACCAGGCTGGCGCTGGAGCCCTGGGAGTATGAAGCCGGGGGCTGGTTTGCCGACTTGAGCGAGTGGCTCACCGACCATATGGGGGATTTCGGTTTCTTCCTGCCTTATGCCAAACCGGTCGGCGCAGGCAGCGGCGTCGCCTACGAGCCGTGGCACATCAGCTTCGCCCCCGAAGCGGGCGAGCAGCAGCTCGACCCGGCGGAGCTGGCACTTTGCCTGCAACAGGCGGATATTGAAGGCAAGGCGACCATTCTGGCCAATCTGGACAAGATCCTGGCCCGTTACGTCACCTTGCCATCCACTGAATTGCCCTGCGATGAAAGGAGTAGCACATGAATCTCTGGCTCTGGATAGGGCTGCCACTGCTCTTTCTGCTCGGGCTGTTTCTCAATGCCATCAAAGACATGAAACGGCTGGAGAAGCAGTTGCCCAAATACAAGGACAAGATCCGTGAAGTGAAGGACGATGACGACGACTGAGTCGTGCCATCCGGGGAGCACCAGTGTGCTCCCTTCTCTTTGTCTGCTGTTTATCTCCTCCCCTTGCCTCTACTCCCCCGACATCAGGTTTCCATCTGACCATCACTGCCAACATCCCCTCCCACCCACTCTGCGGGGTCAGAAGATGGCGCGCGAGTGGTGAAAAAATGTCAAAAGATGCAAATTAATGCACGATTAAACCACACAAGGGGGTCTTAACTGCATATAATGTGCCTACTTTGCCGTTAGTCAGAAAGGAGTTCGCCCTTGGATGCAGTGACCATCAACAGTTTCTTTTTTGTCGGTGCCCTGTTGGTTGGAGCCAGTGTCCTGCTAAGTGCGCTCTCTTCCCGTCTCGGTATTCCCATTCTGGTCATCTTCCTCGCCGTTGGTATGCTGGCGGGGGAAGATGGCCCCGGCGGCATCCACTTCGCCGACTACTCCATCGCCTATCTGGTGGGCAACCTGGCGCTGGCCATCATCCTGCTCGACGGCGGCATGCGCACCCGGGTCTCCTCGTTCCGGGTGGCGCTCTGGCCAGCCCTGTCGCTGGCGACGGTCGGGGTAGCCATCACCACCGGCCTGACGGGGCTCGCCGCCGCCTGGCTGTTTGACCTCAACCTGATGCAGGGGATGCTGATCGGCGCCATCGTCGGCTCCACCGATGCGGCGGCAGTCTTCTCCCTGCTCGGCGGGCGCAGCCTCAACGAGCGGGTGAGCGCGACGCTGGAGATAGAATCGGGCAGCAACGACCCCATGGCGGTCTTTCTCACCGTCACCCTGATCGAGGTGCTGGCCAGCAGCCAGCAGGATCTCAACGCCGGTTTTCTGCTGCTGCAGCTCATCAAACAGTTCGGCCTTGGTGCCGGGATCGGCCTTGCCGGTGGCTGGCTGCTGTGGCGACTCATCAACACCGCCCGCCTGGCACCGGGGCTCTATCCGCTGCTCACCGTGAGCGGCGGCCTGCTCATCTTCGCCCTCACCACGGCGGTGGGGGGCAGCGGCATCCTCGCCATCTATCTCACAGGTCTGTTGCTCGGCAACCTCTCCCTGCGCAGTCGCAGCACTACCTTGTCGGTGCTGGATGGCCTGACTTGGCTCAGCCAGATCGGCATGTTTCTGGTGCTGGGGCTGCTCGCCTCGCCCCACAAGCTGCTGCCCATCGCCCTGCCGGCACTGGCGCTGGCGATGTGGATGATCCTGTTTGCCCGCCCCATCTCGGTCTGGATCGGGCTGTTGCCGTTCAAGAACTTCGCCCCGCGCGAACGCTGGTTTATCTCCTGGGTTGGCCTGCGCGGCGCGGTGCCCATCATTCTGGCGGTGTTCCCCATGATGGCGGGACTGCCCAACGCCCAGCTCTACTTCAACGTCGCCTTCTTCGTGGTGCTGGTCTCGCTGATTTTGCAGGGCAGCTCGCTGCCATTGGCCTCAAAACTGGCGCGGGTTGAAGTACCGGCCCCACCGTCGCCCATCAACCGCTCCGGGCTCGAGATCGATCTCGACAGCCAGTGGGAGACCTTCGTCTACCAGCTGGGGGAAGAGAAGTGGTGCATCGGCTCGCCGCTGCGGGATCTGCGCATGCCTGCCGGCACTAGGGTCAGCGCCCTGTTTCGCGGCCGCGAGCTGCTCCACCCCTCGGGCAGTACCTGCCTGCAGGCGGACGATATCCTCTGCGTCATCGGCCACGAGCGCGATCTGCCCGCCCTTGGCCAGCTCTTTAGCCAGGCGCCGGAGCAGGATCTCGGCCCGCGCTTCTTCGGTGACTTCCAGCTGGATGCCGCGGCGCGACTGGTGGATCTCGCCCCTATCTACGGGCTGGATGTGAGCGAGGTGGCGGATCAGACACTGGGCGATTTTATTGCCAGCCAGCTTGGCGATAATCTGGTAGTCGGTGACAACATCGAGTGGCAGGGCCTGATCTGGACCGTGGCCGAAATGGATGAGAGCATTCCCGTCAAGATCGGGGTTCGTTTTCAGGAAGAGGATCCGGTCTAGACGACCGGCCCATATCAAGTCCCCCAGCAAGAAGGGAGAGAGTTATGCCATATCAAAGTTTGCAGTCCGGTCTGCTGCCCCCCTCTGCCAATCTGGGGGTGATCGAGGGCTTTTTTGGCAAGGGATGGAGCTGGCAGGCCCGTGCCCGCTACGCCCAGTGGCTGCCGCGCCACGGCTACGGCTTCTATATCTACGCTCCGAAAGAGGATGGCTATCTGCGCAAGCACTGGGCCCTCCCCTGGCCCGAGCAGCAGCTGGCGGATCTCGCCGAACTGGCACGCCAGTGCCGTGCCAACGGGCTCGCCTTCGGAGTGGGCTTGAGCCCCATGGGGGCGCATCACGACTATGATCGCAAGCGCCCGGCGCTGCTCGAGAAGGTGCGCCTTATCGACGAAGTGCTGCAACCCGACATTCTGGCAGTGCTGTTTGACGACATGAAGGGGGATACCCCGGACCTGGCCCGGCACCAGCTCACCATCGCCCACGACATTGCGGCCCACAGCAAGGCGAGCCGCCTCATCTTCTGCCCCAGCTACTACTCGACCGATCCGGTGCTGGAGAAGGTGTTCGGCGCCATGCCACCGCGCTATCTGGAGGAGATTGGCGAGCAGCTCGACCGCCGCTTCGAGATCTTCTGGACCGGCCCCAAGGTCTGCTCGACCGAGTATCCGGCGGTACACCTCAAGCAGGTGACCGAGCTGCTCGGCCGCAAACCCTTCCTGTGGGACAACTACCCGGTCAACGATGGCAGCAAGGCGAGCAGCTATCTCTATCTGCGTGCCTTCGAGAACCGCCCCGCCGAGCTGGCGGATCTGCTCTCCGGCCACGCGGTCAACCCGATGAAGCAGGCGGCGCTCTCCGCCCTGCCGCTGGCCACCCTGCCGATGAGCTACAAGCTCGGCAAACAGTATGATCCCGACAAGGCGCTGCACGCCTCCCTCAACGCCACCTGCGGCCCGCAGATCTCGGCGATGATTGAGGCCGACCTGCCGCTGTTTCAGGATCTGGGGCTGGCCCGACTCACTCCCGAGCAGATTGCCGCCCTCAAGGCGCGCTACCTGCCGTTTCGCGATCAGGCTTGCGTCGATGAAATCGTGCGCTGGCTGGACGGCGAGTATGTGTTCGACCCGGACTGCCTGACCGATTAAACCGCCCCGCGGGGCTGGAAGGAGGTTGTATGGATGCACACCTGCTTTATCAGAATCTGGCGGTGATCGCCGCCTTTTTACTGCTCTACAGCCTGATCGCGGGGCGCTTCGAGTCAAAACTGGTCAACGGCCCCCTGCTCTTTCTGCTGACCGGCTGGCTGCTGGGGCCGGGAGGGCTGGAGCTGCTCTCCCTCTCCATCGACAGCGCCGGCATCAAACTGCTGGCAGAGCTGACTCTGGTGATCGTGCTGTTCAACGATGCCGCCAACACCAACTGGCAGGTGCTGCTGGCCAACCGCCAGCTCCCCATCCGGCTGCTGCTGATCGGCCTCCCCCTCACCCTGCTCTGTGGCGCCCTGTTTGGCCACTGGCTCTTCCCCGACCTGCCACTGCTGGAGATGGCGATCCTCTCCACCATTCTCGCCCCCACCGATGCGGCGCTCGGCAAGGCGGTGGTGAGCAACCCGGCAGTACCGGCACCACTGCGCGAAGGGCTCAATCAGGAGAGTGGCCTCAACGATGGCATCTGCGTGCCTGTGCTGCTCCTGCTGCTCGCTCTTATCGCCCCCACCGAGGAGCACACCGGCACCGCAGCGCTGGCCATCACCCTGATGCTGGAGGAGATCGGTATCGGTCTTTTGGTCGCCTTCGTGCTGACTGCCCTAACCGTCCGGCTGCTGAAAGTCTCCTATCTCAACGGCTGGCAACTGCCGCTCTGGCGTCAGCTCACCATGCCCGGGCTGGCGCTGCTCTGCTTTGCGCTGGCCCAGACTCTCGGTGGCAGCGGTTTTATCGCCGCCTTCGTCGGTGGATTGCTGATGGGACGGCGCCTTGGCGAGCACAAGCACGCCTATATGGACAGCAGCGAGGGGTATGGCGATCTGCTATCGGTGGTGATCTGGATGGTGTTTGGCGCCACCCTGATGCCCATCCTGCCGGAGCTGCTGCACTGGCAGTTCTGGCTCTATGCGGCAGCCAGCCTCAGCCTGCTGCGGATGGTGCCGGTCTGGCTGAGCCTCATCGGTACCGGCCTCAAGCCGGAGCTCAAGCTCTTTATCGGCTGGTTCGGGCCGCGGGGCCTTGCCAGCATCGTCTTTGCGGTGATGGTGCTGCAAAACGAGCCGGCCCTTATCGGCCAGCGCCCCATCATCGCCACCGTGCTCTGCACCATTATCCTGAGCGTCATCTTGCATGGCCTCACCGCCAACCCCTGGGTCGAGCGTTTCAAATCCCGCTGAGCTACTCGCCCATAAAAAATGCC